>JAFKFQ010000265.1:0-2422 GCA_017308215.1 bacterium
TGCTTTGGTTTTCATCCTGCTCCGTCCTGTTCATCCTGTCAAAAATGCCTGGATTCATTCCAGGTCGAGCGCGCCGAGAATCAGGTCGCGGACGGCGGTCATCGGGACGCTCAGGCCGGGGTTCGGGCCGTGGCCGATGAGGATTGGGCGGTCGAGCGGGTCGGCGGCGGGGAGGCCGTGGCTGCCGCGGACGATTGCGGCGTCGAGCGGCACCACGTCGAAGATCGTGCGGAACCCGAGCTTCTTCCGCAGCAGCCGCCGCGCGGCGTGGAGCTTCGGGAACCGCAGCGCCGGGTCGAAGAACAGCTCGCACGGGTCGTAGCCGGGCTTGTGGTGGATCGCCACCGCCCGCGCGTAGTCCGGCGCGACGGCATCGTCGAGCCAGAACGGGTACGCGAACCACGCGTCGCGCTCGGCGAGCAGGATCACCTCGCCCGACCGCGGGTGGTCGAGCCCGATCTCGGCGCGCTCCTCGCCGACCAGCACGCGCGCCACGCCGGGGAGCGTGCGAAAGAGTTGTGCCACCGTCGGGATGCCGGCCGGCTGATCGACGTAGACGTGAGCGAGCTGATGCTCACACACGGCGAACGCGCGGGTGTTGAACAGGTCGAGTTGTTCACCGAAAGGCCCGCCGCGCACGCCGACGGCGCCCGCCTTTCGCATCTCACGGTTCGGAAAAACCGGGCGTGTCACGTCACAGTGCCCGTACTCACTCACCACCCACACCTTCGCCCCGAGCCTCGCCGCGGCGTCGAGTAACGGGGCGCAGGCGTCGTCGAGTTCCTTCACGCACCTCGCCATGTCCGTGGCCGACGGGCCGAACCGCTGCGGGTCGTAGTCGAGATGCGGGAGGTACACGAGCGTCAGGTCGGGGGCGTGGTCGCCGAGCACGAGCGCGGCGCACTCGGCGATCCACGCCGTGCTCGGCAGTCCTGCCATCGGCCCCCAGAACGCCGGGAACGGGAACTTGCCGATCCGCGCCTCGATCCCGGTCTCAATGCCGACCGGCGTTCCCGTCACGCCGAACACCTTGTCGCCGTCCACGCCGTACCACGGCTTCGGCGTCACCGAGACGTCTACGGCGGCACCTTGGTTGAACCACCAGAACAGCTTCGCGCTCTTGAACGCCCGCCCGCGCTCCTTCGCGCGCTCGTGCGCCGTCCCGTACAGCGGCTCCGATTGGACCAGCTTGTTCGACTGCTGCCAGAAGCGCACCTCGTTCGTGTCGCGGAACAGCCACCCGTTCGCCACCACGCCGTGCTCGCGCGGCAGCTTGCCGGTGAGGAGCGTCGCCTGGGCCGTGCACGTGACCGCGGGCAGCACCTCGGGCATGTTCGCCACCCACCCGGCGGCGGCGATCGCCTTGAGGCGCGGGGCGTGTTCGAGCAGCCGCGGCGTGAGGCCGACGGCGTTGATGAGCACGAGCGGTTGCATACGGTGAGGGTAGTACCGTGACCGGCCGGCGTCCGCCGGCGCAGCGGAGGGGCGGCGATGCAGACGCGGCGGCTCGGCAACTCGGACCTGCACATCACGCCGATCGGGTTCGGGGCGTGGGCGATCGGCGGCGGCGGGTGGGCGTTCGCGTGGGGGGCCCAGGACGACGCCGACAGCGTCGCCGCCATCCGCGAGGCGCTCGACCTCGGCATCAACTGGATCGACACCGCCGCCGTCTACGGCCTCGGCCACTCGGAGGAGGTGGTGGCGAAGGCGCTGGCGGGCATCCCCGCCGACCGGCGGCCGTTCGTGTTCACGAAGTGCGCGCGCGTGTGGGACGAGAACCGGCAGATCGGCAAGTCGCTGAAGGCGGCGAGCATCCGCCGCGAGTGCGAGGCGAGCCTGAAGCGCCTCGGCGTGGACGTGATCGACCTCTACCAGATCCACTGGCCCGAGCCGGACGAGGACATCGAGGAGGGGTGGCAGACGGTCGTGAAACTGAAGGAGGAGGGGAAGGTCCGCTGGGCCGGCGTGTCGAACTTCTCGGCGGAGCAGATGGCCCGCGTGGCGCCGTTCGGGCCGATCACGTCGCTCCAGCCGCCGTACTCGATGGTCCGCCCCGAGGTGGAGGAGAGCGTCCTCCCGTACTGCCTCGCCCACAACGTCGGCGTGATCACGTACTCGCCGATGGCGAGCGGCCTGTTGACCGGCGCGATGACGCGCGAGCGCCTCGCCGCGCTGCCCGCCGACGACTGGCGGAAGGAGAAGAACAAGCTCTACCAGGAGCCGCTGTTGACGCGGAACCTGAACCTCGTCGAGTTGCTGAAGACGATCGGCGCGCGGCACGGCAAGTCGCCGGGCGAGGTGGCGATCGCGTGGGTGTTACGCCACCCGGCGGTGACGGCGGCGATCGTCGGTGCCCGCCGCCCGGGCCAGCTGAAGGGGCTGGTCGGCGCCGCAGACTGGCGCCTGACGGCGGGCGAGGTCG
>JAFKFQ010000265.1:2434-43222 GCA_017308215.1 bacterium
TCAACGCGAACCCCAGATGAGGTCGATGCGGGTAACGGGCCGAGGAGGCACGGCGATGGAGCAAACGACTCGTCCGTCGATTCCGACTCGCCCGCTGTTCAGCGGGCACCTGATGTCACCGGAAGAGCGGGAGCGGAAGTTCCGGGAGTTCGTGAAGTTCGTCATCGAGAATTACGAACTCTCGGGGCGACCGCTGGAAGCCGATCACCCGCTACGCGAATGGCTGCCGCTGTCGGACGCCGCGTGATGATTCCCGCCCGCCCGCTGTTCACGCCGACAGACGCCTCGCCGACATTCGTGCTCGACGTTGGTGTCTCACTCGAATGGGTACGGGCTGTCGGGTGGGCGTCCGAGCCGTCTCGCATCCTCGCCCTCCTCCCCACAACGGTTCCCCTCGTATCAATCACCTGGCCGACACAAATGGCAGAGGGTGTTCAGACCTTGGCCCGTAGCGGTCAGGTCACGACCGAGCGGGCGGACCGCTTTCTCTCTGGATTCGACAACTTCAAATTCCTGATCGACGCGGACCGGTTCGATCGGGTTTAGTCACCCATTCTGAACACCGCCCGCCGCTACCGCCTCCGCGTCGGTCCCGCCGAGGCGCTCGAACTCGCGTTTCGCTCGCAGCTCCCGCTCGCCACCATCGACGCCCGTCTCCGCACCGCCGCGGCCCGCGCCGGCGTCGTGCTGTTCGCCCCCTGACGCGACGCCCCGCGGCGGGCATAATGGCGGTATCCCGCCGCCCGCCCCGAGGTGCCCCGCATGACCCGGGCCGCTCTCGCGCTCCTTGCCCTCGCCGCCGCTTCTCCCGCCGCTCCCGCCCAGCCCGCACCGGTGGACTTCGGGCGCGAGGTGCTGCCGATTCTGTCGGACGCGTGCTTCGCGTGTCACGGGCCGGACGCGAAGGCCCGCAAGGCCCGGCTGCGGCTCGACGACAAGGACAGCCCATTCGACCGCGGTGTCATCGTGCCGGGGCGGGCCGATGCCAGCGAGCTCGTCGCGCGGCTCACCGACCCGGACCCCGAGCGGGTCATGCCGCCGCCGAGCGTGAAGCGGAAGCTCACGCCGCAGCAGATCGACACGCTCACGCGCTGGGTCGACCAGGGTGCGAAGTGGGGCACGCACTGGGCGTTCGAGCGGCCGCGGGCTGATGCGGTCCCCAAGACGACCACGCCCGCGGCGACGCCCATCGACGCCTTCGTCCTCGCCCGGCTTGCGCGCGAAGGCTTGCGCGCGTCGCCGCCCGCGGACAAGGAACGTCTCCTGCGGCGCGTGACCTTCGACCTGACCGGCCTCCCGCCGACGCCCGCGGAGATCGACGCCTTCCTCGCGGACACCGACCCGAAGGCTTACGAGAAGGTCGTCGACCGCCTCCTGGCGTCGCCGCGGCACGGGGAGCGCATGGCGGCGGAGTGGCTCGACGTGGCGCGGTTTGCCGACACGCACGGCTACCAGATGGACCGCTACCGCGCCGTCTGGCCGTACCGCGACTGGGTCATCGCCGCGTTCAACCGCAACCTGCGGTTCGACGAGTTCGTTACCTGGCAGCTCGCAGGCGACCTCCTCCCGAACCCGACGAAGGAGCAACGCCTGGCGACGGCGTTCAACCGCCTCCACATGCAGAACGAGGAGGGCGGCGTCGTCGAGGAGGAGTTCCGCGTCGCCTACGTGGTGGACCGCGTGAACACGTTCGGTACCGCCTTCCTCGGGATGACGTTCGAGTGCAGCCGCTGCCACGACCACAAGTACGACCCGATCTCCATGCGCGACTTCTACTCGCTGTTCGCGTTCTTCCAGAACATCGACGAGAGCGGGCAGACGAGCTACTTCACCGCCGCCACGCCGGTGCCGGCGCTGCTCCTCAGCACTGATGAGCAGGATGCAAAGCTCGACCAGTTGCGACGCGCCGTGACGGCGAAGGAACTGCTCGCGGTGAAGGAGCGCGAGGCGGCGCGCGCCGCGTTCGCCGCGTGGAAGCGGCCCGACAAGCTCGACGTGTCCGGCCTCGTCGCCGCGTACTCGTTCGACGAGATGACCGGGAACAAGCTCCCCAACGCCGCAGACGCGACGAAGCCGGGCAGCGCCGTCGAGGGGCCGAAGCTCGTCGCGGGGAAGGTCGGGCAGGCGGCGGTCTTGACCGGCGAGAACGGGTTCACGTTCCCCGGCGTCGGGCACTTCACGCGAGACGATACGTTCACGCTGAGCCTGTGGGTGAAGCCGACCGACCACGCGCCGCGGGCGGTCGTGGTGCATCACAGTATGGCGCCGATCGACGCCGGCAGCCGCGGGTACGAAGTGCTGCTGGAGAACGGCCGAGTCGCGGTCGGGCTGCACCACATGTGGCCGGGCAATGCGCTGAAGGTCCGCGCGAAGTCGGCCGTGCCCGCCGGTGCGTGGTCGCACGTCACCGTCACTTACGACGGGTCGAGCCGGGCCGCCGGCGTGCGTGTGTATGTCGACGGCCGCCCGGTCGAGCTGGACGTGGTGCGCGACAAGCTCACGAAGGACATCACTTATGGCGGCAGCGAACCGAACCTCGCGCTCGGGTATCGCTTCCGCGACAACGGTTTCAAGGGTGGCGCGGTGGACGAGTTCCGCGTCTACGACCGCGCCCTCACCGCGGCCGAGGTCGCGTCGGGGCACGGGCTGCCGGTTCCCGACCTGTTCGAGTACTTCACCGCGGTTCACCACGAGCCGACGCGCCGGTCGGCGGACGACCTCCGCGCCGCACGCAAGGCGCTCACGGCATTCGTGAACCCGATCCCGGAAATCATGGTGATGGACGAGCTGCCGGAGCCGAAGCCGGCGTTCGTTCTGAAGCGCGGCGCCTACGACGCGCACGGCGACCGCGTGGCCGCCGATACGCCGAAGGTGATGCCGCCGTTCCCGGCCGGCGCGGCGCGGAACCGCCTCGGTCTCGCCCGCTGGCTTACCGACCCGGGCCACCCGCTGCTCGCCCGCGTGACCGTGAACCGCGCCTGGCAGTTGATGTTCGGCCGGGGGTTGGTCGAGACGGCGGACAACTTCGGCACGCAGGGCGCCCGGCCGACGCACCCCGAACTCCTCGACTGGCTCGCCCGCGAATTCGTCTCCTCCGGGTGGGACCACAAGGGACTCCTCCGCACGATCGCGCTGTCGGCGACGTACCGCCAGAGCTCGCGCGCCACGCCCGAACTTCTCGCCCGCGATCCGCACAACGAACTCCTCGCCCGCGGCCCGGCACAGCGGCTCACCGCCGAGATGCTCCGCGACCAGGCGCTCGCGGCGGGCGGGCTGCTCGTCGAACGCCTCGGCGGGCCGAGCGTGCGCCCGTACCAGCCGGCGGGGTTGTGGGAGGAGCTGGCGATGGGCCGCCCGCGCTACGACCAGGGCCGCGGCGCCGACCTGTATCGCCGCAGCCTGTACACGTTCTGGAAGCGCACCGTCCCGCCGCCGGCGATGGCCACACTCGACGCCGTCGACCGCAGCAACTGTTCGGTGAAGCGCCAGGCCACCACCACGCCGCTGCAAGCGCTCGTGCTGCTGAACGACGTGCAGTTCGTGGAGGCGGCGCGGTTCGTCGGCGAGCGGATGCTGCGCGAGGGCGGTCGCACGCCGGCGGAGCAGACGGCGTGGGCCTTCCGCCTCCTCACCGGCCGCCGCCCGACCGACGCGGAGCGGACGGTGCTGGCGCGGATGTTCGCCGAGCAGAAGGCGGCGTTCGAGCGCGACCCGGCCGCGGCGCGGCGCCTGCTGGCGGTCGGTGAGAAGCCGTGTGACACCACACTGTCTCCGACCGACCTCGCGGCGGCGGCGGCGGTCGCCAACGTGCTGATGAGTCACGACGAAGCCGTGACGCGGCGGTAGCAAGGCATTTTTTGACAGGATGAACAGGATCGGCTGGATGAAAGCGAGAGTTTGA
Organism: bacterium; assembly: GCA_017308215.1. Taxonomy (GTDB): domain Bacteria; phylum Planctomycetota; class Planctomycetia; order Gemmatales; family Gemmataceae; genus Urbifossiella. The sequence continues at coordinate 6,336 of JAFKFQ010000265.1, forward strand.
TTTCCGTCATCCAGCCGATCCTGTTCACCCTGTCAAAAGTCCGCATTCATCCAAACCTGGAGAAGGCGTGTTCTGCCGTAACGTCGATGTCGCCGTGAACCGCCGGGCGTTCTTCGCCCGGTTCGGCGTGGGTCTCGCCGGCGCCGCGCTCCTCGACTTGCTCCGCGCCGACGCGCAGGAGGCAAACCCGTTCGCCGGCATCCTGTCGCAGCCGCACCACGCGCCGAAGGCGAAGCGGATCATCTCGCTGTTCATGGCCGGCGGTCCGAGTCAGCTCGACCTGTACGACCACAAGCCGCTCCTCAACGAGCGCAACGGCTAGGACTTGCCGGACACGGTGCGCATGGGCCAGCGCGTCACCGGCATGACGGCGAACCAGGCGACGCTGCCGATGGCCGGCTCGATCTTCCGCTTCGCGCGCCACGGGCAGAGCGGGGCGACGGTGAGCGAACTCACGCCGTTCACGGCGCGCGTCGCGGACGAACTGTGCTTCGTGAAATCGGTCCACACCGAGCACATCAACCACGACCCGGCGATCACGTTCTGCCAGACCGGCCACCACCTCGCCGGTCGCCCGAGCATGGGAAGCTGGCTCAGCTACGGCCTCGGCAGCGCGAACCGGAACCTACCGGCTTTCGTGGTCCTCGTGTCGAAGGACCGCATCGACCAGCCACTGTACTCCCGGCTGTGGGGGAATGGGTTCCTGCCGAGCGTCCACCAGGGTGTGCAGTTCCGCGCCGGCGGCGCTCCGGTGTTGTACCTCGACACACCCCCCGGCCTCAGCACCGACGCCCGCCGACAGGCGCTCGACGGCCTTGCGGAACTCCACCGCCTCCAAGCCGCCGACCTCGGCGACCCCGAGGTGACGGCCCGCACGGCGCAGTACGAGATGGCGTTCCGAATGCAGACGAGCGTGCCCGAGGTGGCGGACCTGTCGCGCGAGCCGCGGCGGACGCTCGACCTGTACGGCCCCGAGGCGGCGAAGCCCGGCACGTTCGCGGCGAACTGTCTCCTCGCCCGCCGCCTCGCCGAGCGCGACGTGCGCTTCGTGCAGCTCTACCACCCCGGCTGGGACCACCACGGCGGGTTGCCGACTGGCATCCGCCGCCAATGCGCCGACGTGGACCGCGCCTGCTACGCGCTGCTGACGGACCTGAAGCAGCGCGGCATGCTCGACGACACGCTGGTGGTGTGGGGCGGCGAGTTCGGGCGGACGAACTACAGCCAGGGAAAGCTAACCGCGACCGACTACGGCCGCGACCACCACCCGCGCTGCTTCACCGTCTGGCTCGCCGGCGCCGGCGTGAAGACCGGCACCACCTTCGGCGCGACCGACGACTTCGGGTACAACGTCGCCGAGCACCCGGTCAGCGTCCACGACTTGCAGGCGACGATCCTGCACCTTCTCGGCATCGACCACGAGCGGCTGACGTTCCGCCACCAGGGCCGTTACTACCGCCTCACCGACGTGCACGGGGAAGTGGTGCGCGGGATTCTGGCGTGAAGATGTGGCGGTCAGTATCGGAGTTGCGCCGCCGGTCGCACCCCGCGCCGAGTCTCGAAGGCTCGACCCGACCTACCGATGTTTCTACCGATCAGTGTCGGGTCCGACGAACGCCGGCATGAGCCGGCCACAGTAGTAGGCACACTCCGTGTGCCGTTCTTCGGCCACGGCACACGGAGTGTGCCTACTACTGTGGCCACGCCCGGGGCGGGGGTGGGCAGGCAACTGGGTCGGTAGACTGGGGTGAGGTGTCGGGTGTGGCCCCACCGGCTCTGCCCGCGGCCCGGACCGCGGCAGTCGATCCCGGGTTCGGGGCAGCACACCCGGACTGTGTCCTCCTCCCCAGTCCGTTTGCCGCGCGGGATGCACTGTCATGGTGCGTCCGCGGGGGCGGTCGTTCGGGCGACCGAGCAGGGGCAACCCTGCGACCCCCGCGGCACGAGCGGCCGGCTGGGGCACCGCGCCGGAACCCGACACCCGCCCACCGGCGACCGCCGGACCGTGCCGCAATGCACGGCCGACGGCCGCCGCGTGGTGCGTTTTGGGCCGGACACAGACACCGGACCGCCGAGGACTCGCCGATGCGAGGTGGCGGCTGGCGTCGGGGCGGCGGGCGGAGGCGGCAGTGACGAGATGGCGTCTGCGGTCGGTCACTCGCTCGCGGTCGAGACAGCGGATGACCTGCCGGTCAGGCGAGAATTCCACGCACGACTTCCCCATGCACGTTCGTGAGCCGCCGGCGGATGCCGTTGTGGTAGTACGTCAGCCGTTCGTGGTCGATGCCGAGTAAATGGAGCATGGTGGCGTGGAAGTCGTGCCACGGGACCGGGTGCTCGGCCACCTTCCAGCCGATGTCGTCGGTCGCGCCGAACACGCTCCCGGCCCTCACGCCGGCGCCGGCGAGCCAGCAGCTGAAGGCGTAGCGGTTGTGGTCGCGACCCGGGCCGACGGTCCCCGCCGCGGACTGCGCAAACGGCGTGCGGCCGAACTCCGTCGTGAACAGGACAAGGGTGTCGTCGAGCATGCCGCGCTGCTTCAGGTCGGCGAGCAGCGCGGCGACCGGCCGGTCGATGCGCGCCGCCTCGGCCCCGTGGTTCTCGCGGACGTTCTCGTGCGCGTCCCAGCTCGTCCGCGGCGACCCGGCGATCGGCCCGCCGCTGTACACCTGCACGAAGCGCACGCCGCACTCCAGCAGCCGGCGGGCGAGGAGGCAGCGGCGGCCGCAGTCGGCCGTCTCGGGGCGGTCGAGGCCGTACAGCGCGTGCGTGCGGGCGCTCTCGCTCGACAGGTCGGCGACCGCCGGTACGGCGCGCTGCATCCGCGCCGCGAGTTCGTAGCTGCGCATCCGCGCTGACAGGTCCGCCTCGCCGCCGGCGCGCTCCAGGTGTGCGCCGTTGATCGCGTCGAGAAACGCCCGCGCCTCGCGCTCGGCGTTCGGGTCGATCGGGCGGGCCGGCGCGAGGTCGTTCACCGGCACGGCGCCGCCGCGGAAGACGACGCCCTGGTGCTGCGCCGGGAGGAATCCGCTCGTCCAGTTCGACGCCGCCCCGTTCGCCTCGCCGCGGCCGTCGGGCAGGACGACGAACGCCGGCAGCTCGTCGGTCAGGCTGCCGAGGCCGTAGCTGAGCCAGCCGCCCAGCGCCGGGTAGCCGTTGAACTGGAACCCGCTGTTGAGCACGAACAGCGCCGGCGTGTGGTTCGCGCTGTCGGCGGTCATCGAGCGGACCACGCACAGGTCGTCGGCGTGGCGCGCGAGGTGCGGGAACAGGTCGCTCACCTGGAGCCCGCTGCGGCCGCGCGGGCGGAACTCCCAGTCCGCCTGGCGCAGCAGCCCGACCTGGTTGAAGAAGACGTCCGGCCGCTCGTCCGTCTTCAGCGCCTGGCCGTGGTACCTCCGCAGCGCCGGCTTGGGGTCGAACGAGTCGAGGTGGCTGAGCCCGCCGACGAGTGTGACCTGCACCGCCCGCTTCGCCTTCGCCGGGTGGTGCGTCGCCGCCGACAGCACGCCGTCGCGCGCGAGCAACCGCACCGCCGCCGCGGCGCCGAGTCCGAGGGCCGGGAAACTCAGGAAGTCGCGGCGGGAGTGCGGCATTGGCGGTCCGTGTCAGTCGGCGGGGACGAGCTCGGTCGCCGTCTCCGGCATGACGAGCACGACCACCACGTAGAGAAGTGCCATCAGGACGAGGCCGCCGGCGGTCGCGAAGCCGGCGGTCCCGCCCCAGGCGAACGCCAGGACCGCGGCGAGCACGACCGCGACCCCCAGGCAGCCGAGCGGCAGGGCGATCACCTCGCCGGGCTTCAGCTTCCGCTCGTCGCGGACGAAGTCGCGGCCGAGGGCGCGCTCCAACTCGTCCATGATTTCGTCCCGGACCGCCGGCTCGCACAGGAGCGTCGCCTCCTTCGGGCCGCCCTTCGTGCCCCCAGCGAAAGCGCAGCGAGCTGCGGTTGCCGACGAACCACACCCGCTCGACCTTCCCGAGCGGGAACTGCACCGCGGCGTCCGCCAGCGCGTCGGCGACGGACGCGCCGCGCTTCATCGCCTTCGCCGCCGCCTTCCCGACCTCGTCGTCCTCGGTGAGGTACAGTCGGTCGGCCGCGATCCCGACTACCTGCACCCCCGTCATCCCTTCCATCACCCAGACCGGCTCCCCGGCCTCGGTCCGTTCGGGGCCGGACGGTGGTTTGCGCTTCGCCATACGCCGCCTCCGCGGGAGAGCGTTCAGCGTACCCGCGGCCGGCGGCGGGGTCAAACGGCGCGCGGGTTACACCCCCGTTACACGCCCGTGGTGGCAACCGCGGGCCGGTTGTGGTAGTCGAATAGGATGGGGTGCGGCCAGCTCGCACCCGGGAGGACGACCGGATGACCCGTCACCGCTTCCCGCTCGCCGCCGCGCTCCTCGCCGCGCTCGTCGTCCCCGCCACGGCCCAGGAACCGCAGCTCGCCGAGAAGGCGCGGGCCGTGCTCAAGGCGCACTGCTACCGCTGTCACGGTCAGGAAGGGACGGTCGAGGGTGGGCTGAACTACGTCGCCGACCTCGGCAAGCTCGTCGCCCGCAAGAAGGTCGTCCCCGGCCGCCCGGACGACTCGCGGCTGCTGAAGCGCGTCGTGGACGGCACGATGCCGCCGCCCGACGAGCAACCGCGGCCGTCGGAGGCCGACGTCGCCGCGCTGCGGGCGTGGATTCAGGCCGGCGCGCCCGGCGCGAGTGCCGCCGCCCGCACGCCGCTGACGCCGGCCGAGGTTCACGCCGCGGTCCTCGCCGACCTCGACACGCACGACCGCCGCGCCCGCCGCTTCCAGCGCTACTTCACGCTCACGCACCTCTACAACGCCGGGCTCTCGGACGAGGAACTGCAAACGTACCGCAACGCGCTGTCGAAGCTGGTCAACAGCCTGTCGTGGCACGCGACCGTGAAGCAACCCGTGGCGGTCGACCCGGCACGCACCGTCCTCCGCATCGACCTGCGCTGGTACCTGTGGGACGCGGCCGTCTGGAACCGCGTCCTCCAGGACTACCCCTACGGCGTCCTCGACGACACCATCGCCGCCCGCGCCGTGAGCGTGAGCACCGCGGCGCGCCTGCCGGTGATCCGCGCCGACTGGTTCGTCGCCACCGCCAGCCGGGCGCCGCTCTACTACGACGTGCTCCAACTCCCGTCGAACCTCGCCGACCTCGAGCGCCAGCTGCGGGTCGATAGCACGCTCAACATCCAGCAAGAGCGTGTGGTCCGCGTCGGGTTCAACGGGTCGGGCGTGTCGCGGTTCAACCGCGTGCTCGAGCGCCACGACTCGGCGCAGGGGATGTACTGGCGGACCTACGACTTCGACGAGCCACCCGCGAACCTGCCCGAGCGCCTCAACGGCGCCCTGCTCGCCGACCGCCGCAACGTCTTCGCCCACCCCCTCGGCCCGGTCGTTGCTGAACAGCCGTTCCAGCACGCCGGCGGCGAGGCGATCTTCGCGCTGCCCAACGGACTGCACGCCTTCTTCCTCGCCAACGCTGCCAACGCCCGGCTCGACAAGGCGCCCGTTGCTATCGTGTCCGACCCGAAGCGGCCGGATCGCGCGGTCGAGGCCGGCGTGTCGTGCATGTCGTGCCACGTCACCGGCATCCTCCCGAAGCCCGACCAGGTGCGCGACCACGTCGACAAGAACCCGGCCGCGTTCCGCCGTACCGACGCCGACATCGTCCGCGCCCTCTACCCGCCGAAGGAGAAGTCGCTGGCCGTGATGCAGGAGGACGTGACGCGCTACGCCGCGGCGCTGGCGAAGACCGGCGCGAAGGTGTCGCGGTTCGAGCCGGTCAGCACCATCACCGGGCGCTACGAGGCCGACCTGGACCTCACGACGGCCGCCGCCGAGATCGGGCTGAAGGCGGAGGACTTCGTCGAGCGCATCAACGCCTCCGAGACGCTGGCGCGGCACGTCGGCGCGCTCCGCACCGCGGGCGGCACGGTCAGCCGGCAGATCTGGGTGCAGGCGTTCGGCGACCACGTGCGCGAGCTGCAACTCGGTGCCCTCTACCAGGGCACGCTGAACGGCCCGACACTGCCCGACAACACCGGCGAGACCGACCCGCTTGAAGCCCGCGGCGAGACGGCGAACCAGGCCGCTTTCACCGCCGACGGCAAGCGGGCGCTCGTCGCCTCCGGCGACCGCAGCGTCCGCGTCTACGAGGTGGAAGGCCGGCGCGACCTGAAGCGCCTCGTCGGCCACACGGCGAGCGTGTGGGCGGTGGCGCTGTCGGCCGACGGCAAGCGCGGCATGTCCGGCTCGCTCGACGGCACCGCCCGCGTGTGGGACTTGCAGACCGGGCTCGAAACCGCCCGCTTCACCGGGCACGACGGGCTCGTGTCCGCGGTCGCGTTCACCCCGGACGGGAAGTGGGGCGTGTCCGGTGGGTTCGACGGCGTGGTGGCGGTGTGGAAGGCCGGCACCGGCGAGGAGCTGCGCCGCCGCGACGCCGGGAGCTACGTCACCGCCGTGGCGGTGTCGCCGGACGGGAAGACGGCGCTGGTCGCCGCCGGGCGGAACGTCTTCCTGTGGGACTTGCACACGGGCGAGGAGGTCCGCAGCTTCCCCGGCCACACGGCGGCGGTGACCGCGGTGGCGCTCGACCCGGTCGGCGGCTTGATCGCCACGGCCGACGACGACGGCTGGGTCCGGCTTTGGGGCGTAAAGGGCGATGGCGGTGCGGTGGCGATGAAGGTTCACGCCGGCCCGGTCCGGTCGGTCGCGCTGCGGAACGGCCGCTGGGTGCTCACGGCGTCGGCGGACCGCACCGTGCGCCTGTGGGACGGCCGCACGGTCAACGACCCCGCGGTCTTCCGCCGCCACGCGGCGCCGGTGGTGTCGGCGGCGTTCCTGGCGAACGGCACGCAAACCGTTTCGGCCGACCGCGGGTTGGGCGTGTTCCCGTGGTCGATCGAGAGGTTGATTGCGGCAACACCCGCGCCGCCGGCGCCGGTCGCGCCGAAGACACCGGACCGGATTCCGTACGCGAACCCGTGACCGTATCTGGGGCGAACGGCCGGAAGCGACTCTCCCAGAATCTCCCGAGCCCGCTCGCGCCCCGTGGTGGTCAGCTTCAACACCGCCCCGACTCGTTCCACCAGCCCGTTCCGCACCGCCCGGTGCACCACCGCGGCCGTGTCGTGGGCCGTCCATTCCAGGTGCGCGTGCAGCCCCGCCTCCGCCGACTCATCCAGTTCCGCGGGCGTCCCCTCGTGCTGCAACAGGTGGACGGCGAGCATCGTTTCGTGGAACGCCCGCCGCTGCCGCCACCGCCGCGCCGCCTGCGCCACGAGCCCGCGCCCGGGGGCGAACACGAACGCCGCCGCGAACACCAGCCCCAGCACCGCCGCGACCGCGCCGGCCGTGTTCGCGTCGAGCGCGGCGGCGGCGAACGTGCCCGCCCACGCCGACCCGGCGCCGAGCGCGGCCGCCAGCACGAGCAGCACGCCGAGGCGGTCGGTGAGCAGGTACGCGGCCGCGGCCGGGACGACGAAGAACCCGACCACCAGCACCGGCCCCACGGCGTCGAACGCGGCTACTGCGGTGACCGACACGACCGCCATGAGCCCGTAGTGGACGCGCCCGGGGCGGAATCCGAGCGACGCGGCGAGGGCCGGGTCGAACGTCGTCAGCTTGAGTTCTTTGAAGAACAACAACAAGAGTGAGAGATTCAGCGCGAGCACGACCGTGAGCTTCACCCCCGCCCCGGGGAGGTACAGGCCGCCGACCTCCCACTCGTCGCCGGTCGCCAGGTCCGGGTGGCCGAGGAGCACGGCGTCGGCGTCGAGGTGGGTGTTCCGCAGGTACACCGACGCGAGCAGCACGCCGCCGGCGAACAGCGCCGGGAAGACGAGCCCGATCGCCGCGTCCTCCTTTACGAGCCGCGTCTTCTGAAGCAGTTCGACGAGCGCGACGGTGGCGAGCCCGGCCGCCGCCGCCGCGAGTGGGAGCAGCGGCGAGTCGATGTCGCGGACGGCGAAGTAGCCCAGCACGATGCCGAACAGCAGGACGTGGCCGATCGCGTCGCTGACGAGCGCCATCCGCCGCAGCAGCAGGAACACGCCGGGCAGCGCGCACGCCGCCGCGACCAGCGCCAGCACGACGGCGGTGAGGGCGGTGGACGACACGACTACACCCCCTCCCGCGCCGCGGCCGCCCGGCGCAGCGGCGCCCACACCAGCCCCCGCGCGGTCCCGAACACCAGTGACAGGGCGACAAGGCCGGTCGCGGTCAGCACGATCGTCGGACCGGTGGGCAGACTGACCCCGCCGCCGGCGACGTGGCTGAACACCGCCCCGCCGGCCCCGGCCGCGGCCCCGAACGCCCCCGCGAGCAGCACCACGCCGCCGAGGCGGTTCGTCCACTGCCGCGCCGCGGCGGCGGGCGCGACCAGGAGGGCCGTCATCAGCACCACGCCCACCGCCTTCAGCCCGACGACCACCGCCGCGACCGTCAGCGTCGTCAGGAGCAGGTCGAGCCGGCGCACCGGGTAGCCGAGGGTCGTCGCGTAGTCGGGGTCGAACGCGAGCAGCTTGAACTCCTTCCAGAACCCGCCGAGGAGCAGCGCGACCGCGGCGCCGAGGCCGCCGACCAGCCACAGGTCGGCGTCGCGGAGGAGGGCGGCCTGGCCGAACAGGTAGCGGTCGAGCGGGTGCCGCGAGGCGTCGGGGACGTGGTGCTGGGCGTAGGTCATCAGCACCAGCCCGAGGCCGAAGAACACGGCGAGCGCCCCGCCGAGGGCCGCGTCGAACGGCACCCGCGACCGCCGCGTGACCGCGCCGACGGCGAGCATCGCCAGCCACCCGGCGACGGCGCCGCCGAGCACGAGCAGCGCCGGCTCGCGCGCCCCGAGCAGGAACGCCGCCGCGAGGCCGGGGAGGGCGGCGTGCGAGACCATGTCGCCCTGGAGGCTCTGCCGCCGCAGCACCGCGAACGCCCCGACCGCGCCCGCCGCCAGCCCGAGCCCGGCGGTGCCCGCGGCGACCGTGCGCACGGCGGACGGGTCGAGCAGTGACAGCAGGGTGTCAGCGGTCATCCGCGGCCTCCGCCGGCGGGGCGGGCGACTCGCCGAGCCGCTCCAGGTAGTCGGACTCCCACGACCCGCGCTCGTCCACCGGCTCGACGTGGAAGACGACTTCGAGCCCCGGCACCGCGGCGACGAGCGCGTCCTCGATGACGTGCCCGAGGTGGTGGGCGTCGCGCACCGACTCGTCGCCGGCGACGAGCAGGTGGAACTCGGCGAACCGCCGCGCCCCGGCCTGGCGCGTGCGCAGGGCGTGAAACGCGGCCCCGGGCGGCAGGTGGGCCGTGATGACGGTCCGAATCTGCTCCTGCTCGTCGGCGGGGAGGGCGTGGTCCATCAGGCCGTCGAACGACCGGCGGATGAGCTCGCCGCCGGTCCAGACGATGTTCGCGCCCACCCCGGCGGCGACCACGGCGTCGAGGAAGTCGAGCTTCGTGACCAGCACCAGCCCGATCCCGCAGACGACGCCGACCGACGTCCACACGTCGGACATCAGGTGCTTGCCGTCGGCCTCCAGCACGATCGAGCGGTGCTTGCGGCCGTAGTGGAGCAGCACGCGCGCGACGACGAGGTTCACGCCCGACGCGGCGAGCGCGATGACGGTGCCGATCTCGAGATTCGCCAGCGGCTCCGGGTAGATGAGACGCCGGACCGCGTACCCGGCCGTGCCGAGCCCGGCGGCGACGATGAGCGCCCCTTCGAGCCCGCTGGAGAGGTACTCGATCTTCTCGTGGCCGTAGGCGTGGCTCGGGTCGGCGGGCCGGGCGGCGTAGAGCAGTGACAGGAGCGCCACCACCGCGGCGAACAGGTTCACGCCCGATTCGAGGGCGTCCGAGAACAGCCCGACCGATCCGGTGACGGCGTAGGCGGTCCCCTTCATCCCGATCGTGACGACCGCCGCGGCGATGGACAGGACGACGGGCCAGCGCAGGTGATTCGGAGCCATCCCGTCAGGTTACAGTGAGGAGCGAGGAGAGGGGAGTGAGGAGAACAAACCGGCCGGTATGCTCCTCACTCCCCTCGCTCCTCACTTCTTCCCGCCGGTGAGTTCGGCGAGGCGGCGCTCGGCGGTGCGGATGCGGGCCACGTCGATGTCGTGCTCGACGACCTCGCGGTACAGTGTGATCGCCTTCGACCGCTCGTTCAGCTCGCGGTCGTAGAGCACCGCCGCCTTGAGGCGGGCGTCGGTGCGGCTGCCGCGCGCCCACTGGAATGACCGTTCGTAGTACCGCGCCGCACGGTCGTACTGGCGGTACGCCTGGGTCTCGTAGATCTCGGCGAGCTGGTACGCCACCTCCGGGATCTTGTCCGAGTTCGGGTACTTCTCCAGGATCTCGCGCAGCAGCAACTCGGCGCGGCGCATGTTCAGGACGTAGTCGTCGCCGCGACCGCGGCCCTTGTACTCCATCGCCGTCCGGTATAGCTCGTTCGCCTCGCGGACGTTCGTGGTGGCGACGAGCGTGGGCGGCGGCACGTCCTGCACGTCGAGGTTGTAGGACGGCTTGAACATCAGGTGGTACGCCATCAGCTCGTTCTCGGCCCACTTCTGGCGGAGCTTGTCGCCGGTCGTGGCGTAGTGGGTCCACAGCCGCTTCAGGCTCGCCTCGTACTCCTTCCGGGCGCTCAGCAGCTTCTCGACCGCGTCCACGTCCGACGTGCCGGCCGCGGGCGGCAGTGCCTCGCCCTTCTTGTCCGGCCGCGCCTCCGCCGACGGGCCGCACGCCACGCTGACGACCAGCAGGCCGGCGGCGAACAGGATGAGCGGCGGGACGGTGCGCTTCACGGTGTCGCCTCCGGGTGCGGGAACGGGCGAACCCACGGGTCGGCCCGTGGGTTCGGTCGGAGCGGTCGCGGCGGTCGTGCGGGCGGTCACGGCTTCCCACCGGGGGGCGGTGGGTCCATCTGCCGCGACCCGCCGGTGGGTCCGGTGGGGGGTGGCGGGTCCATCTGCCGCGACCCGCCGGGCGTCTGGCCGGGGCCGGGGAAGGGCGTGTGCGTCCCGCTCGCGCGCTGGTCGGGGCGGCCGAAGATCATCCGCCCGGCCGGCGTCGGGTACACGCTCGTCACCACCACCAGCACGTCCTGCCCGATCAACGCCCGCCCCTGCTCGACCACCACCATCGTGCCGTCTTCGAGGTAGCCGACCGCCTGCCCGATCTGGTCGCCCGGCTTGACCAGCTTCACTGTCATTGTCTCGCCGGGGAGCGCCACCGTGCGCAGCGCAATCGCCAGCTCGTTCAGGTTGATGACGTCCACGCCCTGGAGCTGCGCGACTTTGTTCAGGTTCACGTCGTTCGTGACGACCCGGGCGCCGAGCGCCTTCGCCAGGATCACCAGCCGCTCGTCCACCTTGATCCGCTCGCCGGTGCGGAGCTCGGGGATGTTCGCGTCGTGCATCTCCAGCTGGATCTTCGGGTTCGTCTGCAGCCGCTTCAGGATGTCGAGCCCGCGCCGGCCGCGGCCGCGCTTCAGCTTGTCCGAGCTGTCGGCGATCGCCTGGAGCTCCTGGAGCACGAACCGCGGCACGAGCAGCTTCGTGTCGATCAGTCGAGTATCGCACACGTCGGCGATGCGGCCGTCGATAATCACGCTCGTGTCCAGCACCAGCGGGCGGCCGCCCTTCACCTGCTTGGAAAACTCGACATAAGGGATAATGAACCGAAACTCGTCCTTCGTCTGCAGGAGCGTCGAAATCGTTACGTAACAGCAGATCACCGTGACCACCACCCGCGCGACCTGCACCAGCTGCGGGTGGCTGCTGAACGCGTAGGTGAAGAGGGGGTCGAGCGCGAGCGAGAACAGCCACCCGAGGAACAGCCCGAGCAGCAGCCCGAAGTACAGCGCCGAGATGGTGGTGATCTGTTTCTGCTTCTCGCGCACGTCGGTGTAGAAGATCACCCCGCCGAGCGCCAGAATCGTCACCACCGCCACCACCGCGTGGCCGGGCTCGTCGTCCTCAAGGAACATGTTGGCGACGAGCGCCGACGCCCCGAGGAGCATGGCGAAGTACACGACTCGGAGCAGCCACAGGAGCATGTCACGTCTCGGTAGGGGCAGCGGAGGGCCGCCGGGAGTCGGTATAAACCGGCCCGGCGACCACGGCTACAGGTCGATCGACGGGAGGAACAGCCGCCGGTACTCCTGCTGGGCGAACCGGTCGGTCATTCCGGCGAGGTAGTCGCCGACCACCCGCGGCAGGCCGGAGAGCGGCTGGCGGTTCGCCGTCACCCACCCGGGCGGGGGCGGGCCGGTCACCGCCTCCGCCCCGTCCCACCGGCGCAGGTGCTTCTCGGGGAGGAGCTCCGGGTGGGCGACGTACTCGTGGAACAGAGCGGTGAGGATGCGCTTCCCGTTGGCGGTCATCCGCAGGACGCGGTGGTGGCGGTACACGCGCCCGCGGAGGAACCGCTCCAGCCCGGCCTTCAGGTGCCGCACCTCGGGCGAGAACCCGACCAGCGGGCCGGCGGCGGCCCGCACGTCGGCCACCGACCGCACCCGCGCGGCCTCGACCCGCCGCGCCGTCTCCTCCAGTAGGTCGGTCACCTGCCACGCCAACAGTTCCCGTACGACGGCGGTGCGGAACGGGTTCCCGGTCAGCCCCGGCGTGTGCGCCTTCACCCGCTCCGCCGCCCGGCCCCAGAACTCCACGGGCGCGAGGTCGTCGAGGGTGATGAACCCGAGGCCGAGGGCGTCGTCGGTGTCGTGCGTGTCGTAGGCGAGGCTGTCCACGACGTCGACGACCTGGGCCTCGAGGAGCGGGCGGCCGACGCCGGCGAACTCGGCGCACGCGGCCGTGTCGAGCGGGCCGGCGTGCTGGACGAACGCCTCGCGCACCTCGGACGACAGGTTCAGGCCGGGGAAGTCCGGGTAGCGCTCCTCCAACTCGTCCACGCGGCGCAGGCCGAACAGGTTGTGGTTGAACCCGCCGTGCGGGCGGAGACATTCGTTCAGCGCGTCCTCGCCGGCGTGGCCGAACGGCGGGTGGCCGATGTCGTGGGCCAGCGCGATCGCTTCCGTCAGGTCTTCGTTGAGCCGCAGCCGGCGGGCGACGGTACGCGCCACCTGCGCGACCTCGAGCGTGTGCGTGAGGCGGGTGCGGTGGTGGTCGTTGACGCTGGCGACGAGCACCTGCGTCTTGCCGGTCATGCGGCGGAACGCGGTGCAGTGGACGACGCGCTCGCGGTCGCGCTGGTAGAGCGAACGGTACGGGTGGCCGGGTTCCGGGTAGCGCCGCCCGCGGCTCGCCGCCGACCGCATGGCGTACGGCGCGAGCCAGCCGTCCTCGTGGTCGATCCAGTCGGCGGCGGAGGTGTGCGGCGTGGGCACGGGGGTGGTCCGGCGGGGGTGGGCCGGACGGCATTGTAGCAGACCGAACGGTCCGACTGGTGGGGTGTCCCGTCGGTCATCCGCCCGGACCGGCGGACACCGGTCCCACCAACCCCATTACCCCGTCAGGTCGCGGATCGGCTCGCCTTCCGGCAGCACGTTCAGCGGGCGCTGGGCGTCGTCGTAGAAGGTGTGGCGGTGGTCCACGCCGACGGCGTGGTACATCGTCGCCAGCGCGCACCCGGGTGTGAACGGCTTGCTCGTCGGGTATTCGGCCAGCGCGTTCGTCGTGCCGATCGCCTGTCCCGTCCGCAGCCCGCCGCCGGCGTACAGCACCGTCATCGCGCCGGGCCAGTGGTCGCGGCCGGCGTCGCGGTTGATCTTCGGCGTCCGCCCGAATTCGCCGAGCGACATCACCAGCACCTCGTTCTGCAACCCGCGGTCGTGCAGGTCTTCGACGAGCGCCGCGACGGCCGCGTCGTACTGCGGCAGGAGGCGGCGCTTCAGCTCGGCGAAGTTGTTCGCGTGCGTGTCCCACCCTCCGCCGGCCTGCACGGTCACGAACGTCACCCCCGCCTCGACCAGCCGGCGGGCGAGGAGGCAGCTCTGGCCGAGGTCGTTGCGGCCGTACCGGTCGCGGAGGCGGTGTGGCTCGCGGTTGACGTCGAAGGCGTGCTGCGCCTTCGGGCTCGTTACCATCTCCAGCGCGTCGCGGTAGAACGTGTCGAGCCCGTCGAGGTCGCCGCGCAGGTCGATGTCGCGGCGGGCGGTGTCGAGGTCTTGGAGGAGCTGACGGCGGCGGTCGAGGCGGGCCGCGTCAACGCGGCCGGGCAGGCGCATGTTCCGCACCTGGAACCCGGCGTCGTTCGGGTTGGCGTCGGGCGAGAACGGGTTGTACGCGCCGCCGAGGTACGCCGCCTTCCCGAAACTCACCTGCCGCGGCAGGTTCACATACGCCGGCAGGCCGGGGTCGTTCGGCCCCTTCAGCCGGGCGACGACGGAGCCGGTGGACGGGTGGATGTTGTCGTTCACCTCGATCGTGACCGGGTAGCCGGTCTGCATCCACTGCGAGCCCATGCCGTGCCCGGCCTGGGTGTGCGTGACCGAACGGACGATCGAGAACTTGTCCATCACCGCCGCCTGCCGCGGCAGTTGCTCGCTGATCTGGATGCCGGGCACGTTCGTGCTGATCGGCCGGAACTCGCCGCGCACCTCGGCGGGTGCGTTCGGCTTGAGGTCGTACATGTCGATGTGGCTCGGCCCGCCGGCGAGCCAGACGAGGATGACCGAGCGCTTCGGCGACGCGGCCGGCGCCTGGGCGCGGGCGCGGAGCAGCCCCGGGAGCGTGAGCCCGCCGAGGGCGAGGCCGCCGACTTGCAGGAACGTCCGCCGCGTGGTCATGTTGGGACCGTGGGGCTGGGGGACTTAGGGACCGTGGGACCAAGAGACCGGGGGATTTTGAGACTATCAGACGAGGTAGAGAATTCACTCTGTCCCAAAGTCCCTCGGTCCCTGTGTCCCCCAGTCCCAACTCAGTGGTTGAACATAAACTCGCGGGAGTTCAGTAGCGCCCAGAGCACGTCCTCGAGCGCCTTCTGCTTGTCGGTCGCGTCCGCGACGTGCGCCACGGCGCGGTTCAACTCCACGCTCGTCGGCCGGCGCGCCAGCGCCGCCAAGTACAGCTCCTCGACCGCCGCCCGCGGGGCGGTCTTCGCTTTGACGAGCTTCGTCACCCGGCCGTTCCCGTCGGCGATCTTGTTTTCCATCTCGTCCGAATTCGCCAGGAGTAGCACCTGCCCGAGCGTCGCGCCGGTCGAGCGCTCACAGTCGCACACCGTCACGCGCTTCGGGCGGTCGAACGTGTCGAGGAAGTAGGAGCCGAAGCCCTCGTGCGGTAGGTCCACGGCGCGGGCGTTCTGGCTGACGCCGTTGAACCCGCCTTTCACGCCGCACGTCGCGTTCACCGCGTCGAGAAACACTTCGGCGGGGAGGCGGCGGGCGTAGTAGCGGGCGAAGTTCTGCTTGTCGTTGCGGTTGCCGTCGGTCGGGTCGCTCGACAGTTGATAGACCTTGCTCGTCACGATCGTCCGCACGACGCGCTTCATGTCGAACTTGTGGTCGACGAAGTCCTTCGCCAGCCGGTCGAGGAGCTCCGGGTTCGACGGCGGGTTCGTCTCGCGCAGGTCATCGACCTCGTGGTGCAGGCCGCGGCCGAGGAAGTGACCCCACATGCGGTTGACGAAGGTGCGGGCGAAGAACGGATTGTCCGCCTTCGCCATCCAGTCCACCAGTGCGTGCCGCGGGTCGTCGTCGGGCGAGAACTTCGCCTCCGGGCCGTCGAGGTACTTGGGCTCCGGCGTCTTCCCGGTCAGCGGGTTTCGTTCGCCCGTCGTCGGCGTCGCGCTGGCGTAGTACGGCGGCGGCTGGCCGAAGTTCTTACGACCGAGGCGCGTGAAGAACCCGGCGAGGCCGTAGTAATCCGCCTGCCCCCAGCGCTCGTACGGGTGGTGGTGGCACTTCGCGCACTGGAGGCGGACGCCCAGGAACACCTGCGCCACGTCGGCGGTGACCTGGTGGAGTTGGTCGTCGCGGTTCTGCCATAGCCAGTTGATCGCGGGCGCGTCTTGCCACTCACCCGCCGCGGCGACGATGCCGCGGGCGAACTCGTCGTAGGGGCGGTTGCGGGCGATCATGTCGCGCAGCCAGCGGTGGAACGCGACCGCCGCCTGATCGGCGCCGGCGAGGTTCGAGTTCCGCAGGATGCTCCCCCACCGCAGGGCGAAGTACGCGGAATAGTCCGGCGAGTCGAGCAGGCGGTCGATGTGCTTGGTTCGCTTGTCGGGTACGGGGTCGGCGCCGAACGCCCGCGCTTCCTCGGGCGTCGGCAGCCGGCCGCACAGGTCGAGCGTGACGCGGCGGAGGAACGTCGCGTCGTCGCACAGCGGGCTGGGGAGCAGGCCGAGCCGCTGCCACTTCTTCGCCGCGAGCTCGTCGACGAAGTTGTTCGGTGTGAAGTTCGGGATGCCCGCCAGCGCCGGGCCGTGCGGCACCATCGCCCGGTAGACCGCGACGTAGCCCATGTACCGAGCCATCACCGCCGCCTCGCCGCTGAGCCGCCGCGCCGTCACGAGCCCGTCGGACTCCACGGCCGCGACCACGTCGAGGTTGCTCTGGAACTCGCTCTGCCGGGTCACGTCGCGGCTGGTGCCGTCCGAGTAGTCGGCGGTGACGGCGAGCTGCTGGCGGCTCTCGGGCGCGAGAACGCCGTCGGCCGGCGCGACGCGGATGCGCACGACCTTCGGAGCGTCCGGCGCGGAGGCCGGCGCGCCCGCGGCGATCCAGCGACGGATGACCCGGTAGTCGGCGCTGTCGGGGTTGAGGCGCTTCCCGCCGCCGTGCGGCGCCCGGCCCGTCGCTTTCGCCAGGAACAGCGACTCGTCCGGATTGGCCGGAAAGACGCGCCGGCCGCGCGCCTCGCGGGTGATGGCGGCGTGGTCGAAGGCCACGTCGAACCCGAACAGCGACAGCTTGAACCCGTTCTGCCCGCTCGCCTTCCCGTGGCACCCGCCGGCGTTGCACCCGAGTCGGCTGAGGAGCGGCACGACCTCCGTGCGAAAATCAACGGCCCGCCCCTGACCGAACCCGCGCATCGTGACCGGAATTTCGAGCCGGTCCGCCCCGCGCTCGATGCGGATGACGGCCGTTCCGTCACCCGTCGGCGAGACGAAACCTTTCTCGTCCACGGCGGCGACGGCGGGGCTGGTGCTGACGTACTTCGCTTCGCGCGTCACGTCGCGGCTGCCGTCGGCGACGAGGAGCTGCTTCCCCTCGAAGGCGTCGCGCAGCTCCAACCGCTGGACCGAACACGTGACCGCGGCCGTGACGGCATCGGGCAGCACGGCGAGAGCCGCGACGGCGGCGAGGAGGTGGGCGGAACTCATAGAGCGGTCCGAACAGGCGGGAAGGAACCGGACCGGCGGTGGGGTGGGCCAATTCCAACCATACACTCCGCACGAACACCGGGCAAGGACGTTTCGTCCCGGGTCGCCGACACACAAATCCTAACTCGAGTGTATTCCGCTCACCGGCTGGTACACTGATCCAGAGTTGCTCGCCCAACCGCACTCGCGCCCACTCATGGACCTTTCCCCCTGGTTGACGCTGCGGCAGGCGGCGGACGCGGTGGCCGCCGGCCGCCCGGACGACGCCCACCGGCTACTCGCGCCGCTGATCGAGGCGGGGCACCGCAAGGCGTGGCGGGCGGCGCGGGACGTGGCGAAGGGCTATTGCAAGCGGGCGGGGCGGGCGATGGACAGTGATCACACCGAGGCGGCGTGGCACGACCTGCTCGCCGCCGAATCGCTGAACACCGGCGAGAAGTGCGTGATCGACCTGCGGCAGAGTCTGTCGCGGTTCGGCCTGGTGCAGGCGCGGGGGGCGCTGGAGGCGGGCGACCCCGAGCGCGCCGCCGAGCGCGCCGCCCGGCTCCGCGAGCGCGGCGTGCGCAACCCCGACCTGCCGCGCGTGGAAACGGCGGCGGCGGCGTGGCTGGCGGCGGCGGGGAAGGCCGACCGCGGCGATTTCCTGCCGGCGATCGACGACCTGCACCGCCTCCGCGACCAGTTCCCGGCCCCGCCCGCCGCCCTCGACCGCTTCCGCGACGCGGTGAGGGCGCGGCACGAACGCTTCCTCGACGCTGTCGGCCGTGCCCAGGAGGCGTCGGTGCTGCGCCGCTGGCGCGACGCCGTCGGCGCGGCCGACGAGGCGCTAGCGGCGGCGCCGGCGTACCACGCCGCCCGCACGATGCGCGACAAGGCGTGGCAGGCCGCCTACCCCGAGACCGGCGCGCACGACCCGGCCGCCCCCGACCTCGCCGCGGTCACGCTCACCCACGCCGGCGCCACCCCGTCGGACGACCGCCCGAACCCGGCCGCGGTCACCACGCCCGCCCGCCCGGGGATGTCCTCGTCGCGGCTGGCGCGACTGCCCGACGACCCGCCGCCCCGGTCCCGCGGGCCGTCGCGGCTCGACCCGCCGCCGTCCGACCGCGGCGACTTCGGCTCGGACCGCTCGAACCTGCCGCGCCGCTTCCTCCTCTGGGTGGACGGCGTCGCGGGGTTCCTCGTCTGCACGGGCCCGCGGGTCACGTTCGGGCAGGCCGTTCTCGAAGGCGGCCCGGTGGACGTGCCGCTGTTCGCCGACGTGTCGCGCATCCACGCCGAGCTGTCGCGCGACGGCGAGGGGTTCCTGATCGAGGCCGGTAAGGCGGCCGCGACCGCCGGCCCGCGGCCGCTGCTGGTGAACGGGAAGGACGTGTCGCGCTCGATCCTGAACCCGGGCGACCGCGTCACGCTCGGGGCGACATGCCAGTTCCAGTTCCACCGCCCGGTCGCGGTGAGCGCCACGGCCCGGCTCGAACTGACGAGCGGGCACCGGCTCGTTCACGCGGTCGAGGGCGTGCTGCTCATGGCGAACGAGGTGATCCTCGGCCCGGCCGACTGCTCGCACGTCAAGGTTCCCGGCGTGACCGAGCGCGTGCTCCTCTACCGCTCGAAGGAAGGGCTTGGGGTGCGGGTGCCGGGCGGGAAGGTGCTGGTGAACGACCGCCCCCACGCCGAGCGGGCGCCGCTCCCACTCCCGGCGACGGTCGAGGCCGACGGGATGACATTTGCCGTCGAGCCGGTCGGCCCGCGGGTGTAGTCGGAGGGGTTGACGGCTGGCGGACGCGGGCCGCGGGGAGTAACATGCAGGGGCTCGGTCGCCACTTCCTCTCCCCGGCGCGGAGCCCACCGATGATCCAGGTTAGGAAAATTCTGTACCCGACCGATTTCTCCTCGTACTCGAACCAGGCGTACTTCCACGCCGTCGGGCTGGCCGAGACGTACCGGGCCAGCCTCACGGTGGTGTACGTCGTGACGCCCGGTTCGCCGGAGGCGACGAGGGGCCGGGCGTTCTGGCTCGACCAACTCGAACAGGTCCGCCCGACGAACCCGAGCATCGCCGTCCACCACGCCCTGCTCGAAGGCGACCCCGCGGGCGAGATCGCCCGGTACGCCGCCGACGCCGGCATCGACGTGATCGTGATCGGCACGCACGGGCGCACCGGGGTCGACCGGCTGGTGATGGGGAGTGTCGCCGAGCGGGTGATGCGCGAGGCGCCGTGCTCGGTACTGGTCGTGAAGCTGCCGAAGGGGGCGGGCTCGGCCGTGCAGCCGCGGGTCGTGTCGGCGACGTGAGGGCGGCGGGCTCGTCCCGCCGCCCGGGGCGGACTCACTCCTTCTTCTTCGCGTCCTTCACCACCCACAGGTGGAGGCGGTACTCGTCGCCGTCGGCGCCCTGCACGGTGATCGACCGGTCCGGCGCCCAGTCGCCGAGGATGAACCGGTGCGACACGATCCGCGTGCCGGGCTTCAGCTGCTTCTCCAGGACCGGCCGCAGGAGGTTGTTGAACTCGTTCCCCATGTACAGGAACACGACGCTCGCCTCGCTGTAGTCACGGTCCTTGAGCGCGTCGCCCTCAATGATCGTGACCTTGCCGTCCAGTTTCGCATCCTTCACGGCGGCCTTCGCGTCGACGACCTTCTTCGGGTCGAGCTCTATGCCGACGGCCTTCTTTGCCCCCGCCTTCACGGCCGCGATCAGCACCCGGCCGTCGCCCGGGCCGGGCTCGTAGGCCACGTCGCCGTCCTTCACCCCGGCGAGCTTGATCATCTCGGCCACGATGTCGTCCGGGGTCGGCACCCAGCGGATGACCGCCTTGTCCGGGTTCTTCGGGTCGGCCTTCGACAGGTCGGCGACGATGTCGTCACCGCCCTTGAATTCGACCGTCTTGGTCCGGGTGAGCACGGTGTAGTTGTTCGGCCGCCAGGTGGCGCTGAACGTGTACTCGTACAGCTTCCCGGCGTCGATCTCCGGCGTCTCGAACTCGCGCACGCCCGGGTTCTTCTCCGGCGTCTTCGTCTCCTTGCCCTCGATCTTCAGGTCCGCGTCCTCGTAGGGCACGGTGACCTTGATCTTGGACTTCACCTTCTTGCCGGGCTGGGCTTCCTTCTTGTCCTTGGCGTCCTGGGCGGCGGCCGGGGTGAACACCCCGGTCAGGCCGGCGGCCGCGACCGCGAGGGCGGCGAACCCGGCGAGCCGGGCGTGACGGAGCGTGTGCATCGTGGTCCTTTCTGGAACCGGTCGGGTGGCGGGGGCGGCCTGCCCCGGGTGACGGTCCTCGGGTCCGCCGGGGAGGGCGCTGGCGGACAGTCTCACCGAAAGGAAGTAGGTCCGCAAGGGGCCGCCGACAAGCAGAGGAACGCTCGGACCGCGGTCAGCATTTGCAACGGCTGGTGGTTGCATCCCCGCGGCGGTCTGAGATAATCACCCGGAGCCTGCCACCACCCCCGTCCCGGATGCCTCATGCGCCGCTCCGCGTGCCTCGGCCTGCTACTCCTCTCGACCACCGCCCTCGCCGCCGACTGGACCCGCTTCCGCGGCCCGAACGGGACCGGCACCGCCGACGGGCCGCTCCCGGACATCAACCCGAAGGCGCCGCGCTGGAAGGTCGCCGTCCCGGGGAAGGGCGTCAGCTCCCCGATCGTCGTGAACGGGAAGGTGTTCCTCCAGACCGGCTCGGACGACGGCAAGAAGCGGTTGCTCCTCTGCCTCGACGCCGACACCGGCAAGACCGAGTGGACGAAGGAGGTGGTGGGGCAGAAGGCGAAGGCACACGCCAAGAACAGCATGGCCTCCGGCACGCCGGCGAGCGACGGCACGCTCGTCTACTGCCTGTGGTGGGACGGCGACGCCATGAGCCTCGCCGCCTACGACTTCGCCGGGAATGAGAAATGGAGCCACTCCCTCGGCTCGTACCGCAGCGACCACGGCGCCGGGCACTCGCCGGCGGTCTACGACGGCACCGTGTACGTGAACCTCGACGGCAGCGCCGACCTGGGCGGCAGCGCGGCGCTGCTCGCGTTCGACGCCCAGACCGGCCAGAAGAAGTGGGCCGTGGACCGCAAGGCGCACCGGGCCAGCTACTCGACGCCGTTCCTGCGGGAGCGGCCGGGGAAGGGGGCCGAGGTGGTGGTCGGGACGACGACCGAGGTGACCGGCTACGACCCGGCGACGGGCAAGGCGAACTGGGCCTACGAGATGAAGTGGCCGGCTGGGAAGATGCCGCTGCGCGTCGTCGGCTCGCCGCTGACGGTCGGCGACATGGTGGTGTGCTACACCGGCGACGGCGGCGGCCTCCGCTACACGGTCGGCATCGACCCGAACGGCGGGGTGCCGAAGAAGCTGTGGGACCTGAGCAAGAACACGCCCTACGTCCCGTGCATGTTGACCAGGAACGGCCTCCTCTTCTGGACGACGGACAACGGCCTCGCCGCGTGCGCCGAGGCGAAGGCGGGGAAGGTGCTGTGGGAGGAACGGCTGGGGGCGGTGGACGTGACCGCGTCGCCGATCCTCGCGGGCAACGAGATCCTGGCGTTCGCCGACAAGGGGCAGTTCTTCGTGTTCAAGGCCGACCGCGAGTTCGAGCTGGTCCGCAAGGGCGACCTCGGCCAGCCCGTGTCGGCGTCGCCGGCACTGGTGGACGGCCGCCTCTACGTCCGCGGCGCCACGCACCTGTTCTGCTTCGGAACGAAGTGACGGGCGAGTAGGTTCGCGCCGTCCGAGCCCGGAGCGTGAGCGACGGGGTGGGCGAACAGGAGTCTCCACACCGAGACGGTGGTCACGCCCACCCCGTCATTCGTGAGCGACCTCTCCGCGGCGCGAACCCGGGCGCCGCGGCGCCACTCCCTAATCGCGGAAGCGACCCGGCCGGATGAGGAGCTTGTCTCGAAAACAAGTAACGGGTTCACCCCCGTTGTGGGTTCGAGTCCCACCGCTTCCGCTCGCCGCCCCGTGGTCCAACGGCCACGACGCCCGGATCACACCCGGGAGACGGGGGTTCGACTCCCTCCGGGGCGACTGGGCGACTCGCTCCCGCATTTCTCGTTGAACCGCCCCCGCGGTAGCCTGTAAGATCATTCCACCCACCACGGCCCGTTCACGGGCCGCCCGCGCGTTCTCCCGGGGCTCGCTGCATGACCCTCCCCCGCGCACTCCTCGCGCTCGGCGTCGCCGTTGCCGCAACGGCCGTCGGCGTGTCGCAGGACGCCAAGCAACCCGACCCGCCCGCGAAGGTCAGCTACTACAAGGACGTTCGACCCGTCTTCGCCCAGCACTGCAACGGCTGCCACCAGCCGGCGAAGGCGCAGGGCGGGTACGTCATGACCGCGCACGCCGACCTGTTCAAGGCCGGCGAGCGCGAGAAGCCCGGCGTCGTCGCCGGCGACGCGGCCAAGAGCTACCTGCTCGAACTCGTCCGCGCCCACGACGGCAAGGCCGAGATGCCGAAGGGTCGCGACCCGCTCAGCCCCGCGCAGGTGAAACTGATCGCCGACTGGATCGCCCAGGGGGCGACCGACGACACGCCGGCGTCGGCGAAGGGCGCGGTCGTCGACATGGCCCACCCGCCGGCCTACGCCGCCCCGCCGGTCGTCACCTCGCTCGCGTTCGACCCGGCCGGCGAGTTCCTGGCCGTCAGCGGGTACCACGAGGTGCTGCTGTACTCGGCGAAGGACGACAAGCTGGTGTCGCGGCTGGTCGGCATGTCGGAGCGGGTCAACGCGGTGGCGTTCAGCCCGAGTGGCGAACGCCTCGCGGTCGCCGGCGGCGCGCCGGGGCGGTTCGGCGAGATTCAGATCTGGAACCACAAGCGCGACGACCTCGTCGTCTCCGCGCCGGTGACCTTCGACACGGTGTACGGCGTCAGCTGGTCGCCGGACGGGAAGACGGTCGCGTTCGGGTGCATCGACAACACAGTGCGGGCCATCGACCCGACGACCGGCAGGCAGAAGCTCCAGATGGGCACGCACACCGACTGGGTGCTCGGCACGGTGTTCAGCCAAGACGGCGAGCACCTCGTGTCCGTCAGCCGCGACATGAGCATGCGGCTGACCGAGGTGCCGACGCAGCGGTTCATCGACAACGTGACCAGCATTACGCCCGGCGGGCTCCGCGGTGGGCTGATGGCGGTGGACCGGCGGCCGATGAAGGAGAAGAAGATGCAGAAGGTGCCCGAGGACACCCCGGGCGTGCCGCCGAAGGCTTACGACGAACTCATCATCGCCGGCGCCGACGGCACGCCGCGGCTGTACAAGATGCACCGCGAGGTGAAGCGGCAGATCGGTGACGACGCGAACAAGCTTCGCGAGTACGAGAAGATGCCCGGCCGCATCTCCGGGCTGGCGTTCAACCCGGACGGCAAGTTCTTCGCCGCCGCCAGCAGCCTCGACGGCAAGGGGGAGGTCCGGGTCTACGAAACGGACGCCGGCAAGAAGGTCGTCTGCGAGGGCGTGACCGGCCCCGCCTACGCCGTGGCGTGGCACCCGGACGGGAAGACGATCGCCTCCGCCGGCTTCGACGGCACCGTCTGGCTCCACGACGCCGCGAGCGGGAAGCTGACCCGCAGCTTCGTCGCCCGTCCCGCGACCACCCCGGCCGCAAAGGCCGCCGCCAACTAACACCCTCCCGAGGCACCCGACATGACCCGCTCCCTCTCTGCGGCGGCGGCCCTCCTGCTCGCCGCCGCCCCGGCGCTGGCCCAGACGCAGCCGCCCGCCGAGGCACTCCCTCCCGGCGCCGCGGTCGCGGCGATCGAAACCCGTCCGGCGGCGGTCACCCTTTCCGGGCCGTCCCAGTACGCGCAACTGCTCGTCACCGCCCGCCTCGAATCGGGCGAGATCATCGACGCGACGCGCATCGCCGCCTTCGAGCTCCCCGGCGGCCTCGTCCGACAGTCGAACGGCCTCGTCCGCCCGGTCGCCGACGGCAGCGGCACGCTCCGCGTCGCCCTCGGCGGCAAGACGGTTCAGGTTCCGGTGTCGGTGAAGGGTGTGACCAGCGACCCGCCGGTCAGCTTCGTGCGGGACGTGCAGCCGGTGCTGTCGAAGATGGGCTGCAACGCCGGCACCTGCCACGGCGCGCAGGCGGGCAAGAACGGCTTCAAGCTGTCGCTCCGTGGGTACGACGCGGTGTTCGACTACCGCGCCCTGACCGACGACCTGGAGAGCCGCCGCATCAACCGGGCGGCCCCGGAGCGCTCGCTGCTGCTGCTCAAGACGAGCGGCGCCGTGCCGCACCAGGGCGGCGTGCTGACGCAGCCGGGCGAGCCGAACTACGAGCTCGTCCGCCGCTGGGTCGCCCAGGGCGCGAAGATCGACCTTGATGCGGTCAAGGTGAAGTCAATCGAGGTGTTCCCGAAGAACCCGACGATGACGCGCATCGGTAGCAAGCAGCAGTTCGCCGTGGTCGCCAACTACGCCGACGGCACGACCCGCGACGTGACCGCCGAGGCGTTCATCGAGAGCAGCAACACCGAGGTCGCGGCGGCCGACAAGGGCGGCGTCGTCAGCGGCGTGCGCCGCGGCGAGGCGACGATGCTCGCCCGCTACGAGGGCGCCTACGCCGCCTCCACGGTCGTCATCCTCGGCGACCGCAAGGGTTTCGCGTGGGAGCAGCGGCCGGTGCAGAACTGGGTCGATGAACTCGTGGACCGGAAGCTGCGGCAGGTGATGGTGCAGGCCAGCCCGCTCTGCACCGACGAGGAGTTCGTCCGCCGCGTCCACCTCGACCTGACCGGCCTGCCGCCCGAGCCGGGCGAGGTGCGCGACTTCCTCACCGACCCGCGCCCGAGCCAGCAGAAGCGCGACGCGCTCATCGACCGGCTCGTCGGCAGCGACGCGTTCGTCGAGCACTGGACGAACAAGTGGGCCGACCTGCTCCAAGTGAACCGCAAGTTCCTGGGCGACGTAGGGGCGAGCGCCTTCCGCGGCTGGATCCGCACCGCCGTCGCCACGAACATGCCCTACGACAAGTTCGCGTTCGACATCCTCACCGCGTCGGGCTCGAACGTCGCCAACCCGCCGGCGTCGTACTACAAGGTGCTCCGCACGCCGGACGCGGTGATGGAGAACACCACGCAGCTGTTCCTCGCCATCCGGTTCAACTGCAACAAGTGCCACGACCACCCGTTCGAGCGGTGGACGCAGGACAACTACTACAACCTCGCCGCCTACTTCGCGCAGGTGAAGCACGCCGAAGACCCGGCGTTCAAGGGCCAGAAGATCGGCGGCACGGCCGTCGAGGGGGCGAAGTCGCTGGTCGAGGTCATCAGCGACGCCAAGAGCGGCGAGATCAAGCACGACCGCACCGGCGAGGTGGCTCCGCCGCGGTTCCCGTTCGTCGTCAACACCGACATCGGCCCCGCCGACCAGCGCCGGCACCAGGCGGCGCGGTGGATCACGTCGGCCGAGAACCCGTATTTCGCCCGCAGCTACGTCAACCGAATCTGGGCGTACCTGCTCGGCGTCGGGCTGATCGAGCCGATCGACGACATCCGCGCCGGCAACCCGCCGACGAACCCCGAGCTGCTCGACCGCCTCACCGGCGAGTTCGTGAAGTCGAACTTCGACGTGCGGCACATGATCCGCACGATCTGCAAGAGCCGCACGTACCAGTTGTCGATCACGACCAACCAGTGGAACCGCGACGACGACCAGAACTACTCGCACGCCGTCGCCCGCCGACTGCCGGCGGAGGTGCTGTACGACAGCATCCACCGCGTCACCGGCTCGGTGAGCCGCCTGCCCGGCCTGCCGCCGGGGTCACGGGCGGCGCAGCTGCCGGACAGCAACGTCGACCTGCCCGGCGGGTTCCTCGACCTGTTCGGCAAGCCGGTCCGCGAGAGCGCCTGCGAGTGCGAGCGCACCGGCGGGATGAACCTCGGCCCGGTGCTGGCGATGGTGAACGGGCCGATTGTCGCCGACGCGCTGAAAGACCCGAACAACCGCATCGCCAAGCTGGTCGCGGGCCAGAAGGACGACGCGAAGGTGGTCGAGGAGATTTACCTCGCGGTGCTCGCCCGCCGGCCGTCGGCGAAGGAGACGGAGGCGGGCGTGACCGCCCTCCGCTCCGCCGGCCCGGACCACGCCGCGATGGCGGAGGTCCACAAGACGCGACTGGCCGCGTTCAACGCCTACAAGGCGACGCTCGACAGCCGGCAGGCGGCGTGGGAGCAGGGCCGCCTCGCCGAGAAGCCGACGGCGTGGGTGAACCTCGAGGTCGAGAAGGCCACGTCGAAGCAGGGCGGCACGCCGGCCGTGGCGAAGGACGGCGCCAAGCTCGCGGTGCAGCCCGACGGGTCGATCCTGGCGAGCGGCAAGACCGACGCCGTGGACCTGTACACCGTCGTCGGCAAGGCGAAGCTCGGCCGCCCCGTCACGGCCGTCCGCATCGAGGTGCTGTCCGACCCGAGCCTGCCGAGCAAGGGGCCGGGCCGGGCCGAGAACGGTAACTTCGTGCTGAACGAGTTCAAGCTGACGTACCAGAAGGCCGGCAAGGACGACGCGGTGAAGCCCGCCCCGGTGAGGCTGACCGCCCCGCAGGCGACGGTCCAGCAGGACGGCTTCCCGGCGGCGAACGCCATCGACAACAACCCGGCGACCGGCTGGGCGGTCGCCAACGGGGTGTCGAAGAACCAGGCGGTGCTGTTCAAGTTCCAGAGCCCGGTGCCGTCGGCCGCCGCCGGCACCACGTTCACTGCAACGCTCGACCAGCGGTTCGGCACGGCGCACGTCATCGGCAAGTTCCGCCTCTCGGTGACGAGCGACGCGAACCCGCGACTGACCAGCCCGCTGACGCCCGAAGAGGTGGCGATGCTGGAAACGCCGGTCGCCGACCGGACCGACGCCCAGAAGGCCCGGCTGCGGCAGATGTACCTCGCGCAGGACCGCGAGTACGCCCGCCTCGCCGCCGAGGCCGGCGACGCGCCGCCCGCCGACCCGCGGGTGCTCGGTGCGCAGGACTTGGCGTGGGCGCTCATCAACACGCCGGCGTTCCTGTTCAACCGCTGATCGGGGTGTGAATCGCGCGCTGTTTGGTGGGACCGGCGGGACGCCGGCCCCACCGCGCATGGCGAGGTTGCGATGTCCGAGCCCGCCGCCGTTCCTGACCAACTCCGCAACTGGCTCGAACTCGCCGTCGAAGGCGGAGCGTCCGACCTGCACCTCGTCGTCGGGCACCCGCCGGTCCTGCGCCTCCACGGTGAGCTCACTGAGCTGCCCGAACCGCCGCTCACGGCCGCGGTCGTCGAACCGATTCTCGGCACGCTCTGCCCGCCGGGTGCGTTCGAGCGGCTCGAAGCGCACAGGAGCCTCGATTTCTCGTTCGACCTGTCCGTCGAAGGTCGCAGCGCCCGGTTCCGCGCGAACCTGTTTCACGCGGGCGGCGCGGTCGGGGCGTGTTTCCGCGTGATCCCGTCGGCGCTCCCGGACCTCGCGTTGGCCGGCTTCCCGGCCCCGCTCGCCGACCGCCTCGCCACGCTGCGCGACGGATTGGTGATCGTCACCGGGCCGACCGGCTCGGGGAAGACGACCACGCTGGCGATGCTCGTCCACCGGCTGAACCGCGCCGGCGGCTACCGCATCATCACCGTCGAGGAGCCGGTCGAGTACGTCTTCCCGCGGTCGGCGCACTCGGTGGTCACGCAGCGCGAGGTCGGCGCCGACGTACTAACGTTCGCCGACGGGCTGCGCTCGGGGTTGCGACAAGACCCGGACGTGATCCTCGTCGGCGAGGTCCGCGACCGCGAGACGGCGCAGATGGCGCTGAGCGCCGCCGAGACCGGTCACCTCGTGTTCACTACGCTCCACACCCGCGACGCGAAGGGCGTGGTCACGCGCTACGCCGACCTGTTCCCGCAAGACATGCAGCACTCGATCCGGTCGCAACTGGCGCTCGGCCTGCGGGCGGTGGTGAGCCAGCGGTTGCTGCCCGGCACCGAGCGCGGCGGGCGGCGCCACCTGGCGCTGGAGGTGCTGTGGGTGGCGCACCCGGTCGCCGCCGCGATCCGGCAGGGCAAGATCGAGGGGATCGACAACCTGATCGTCACCGGCCGCGCCGACGGGATGGTGACGTTCGACGAATCGGTGCGGCAGCTGCTGATCGCGGGGAAGATCACGCGGGCGGTGGCGGAGCAGAACGTCAGCGACCCGGCGCTGCTGTATCGGTAATGAATCGGGGCTTTCGTAGGTCGGGTCGAGGCTTTGCGAGACCTGACGGGGTGCTGGGAGCGAATGACGAAGCGCGTGTGCATCAAACCCACGTGGATTTTCGCTTCCGGTTCCCTCTTTTCGTGTCCGGCTCTCCGTGTCAGGTCTCGCAAAGCCTCGACCCGACCTACGGAAGACGCCGTCGCGGGCATCGAGCCATCAACGCCCCCGCCATCGCCCCGCCGCCCATAAATCCGACGAACAGGGCCGGGCCGACCCACCGATCCGCCGGGTGCGCGACGATCTCGCTCATCACCCTTCGCCCCGTGACCAGCGACCGGATCGTGTAGAACTGCCAGTCTACGAGATTAGCGAGGACGAATAACGTAAGATAACCGGTCGCCGCACCGGCCACGGCGAACCAAATTCTCACCCGCACCGATCGCACGCGCGACTCCAACGGGTGAAGGATCAGGGTGGCGCCGCGTGCTCTTTCTGCACCTGCGCCGCGTCGCCCCGGAGGATCGGCGCCATCACTTCCTGGAAGAAGACGACGAGCGCGAGTCCCGCGACGAACAGTGCCGCGAGCCGGACCGCGACCCAGCCCCAGAACGGCGGCTCGTCCGGCGCGCGGCCCACGACATCACCCCCGGCCGCGGCCTTGAATCGCCCGCGTCTCGGTCAGCACTTGGTCCATGAACACGTCGTGCGGCGCGACCGGGATTTCGTCGAAGAGCTGGCAGTCGAACGCGAGCGCGACGAGCGGCGCGTCGGGCCGGGCGCGGGCGAGGAGGCGGTCGTAGTACCCCTTACCCTGGCCCATCCGCCCGCCGCGGGGGTCGAACGCCGTACCGGGCACCATTACGAGGTCGAGGTCTTCGGGCTGCACGACCTTCGCCGGGAGCCGCCGCAACTCGTCCTTCGGTTCGAGGATCTTGTACGCGCCCTCGACCAGTTCACTCATGTCTTCGAGCAGGAAGAGTTCGAGGGTGTTCGTCTCGACCACGCACCACGGCACCACGACGCGCTTGCCGTGCGTCAATGCCTCGGGGAGCGTGTGGCGGGTGCGGACCTCGCTGCCGGCGTCCACGTACCACATCACCGTCGTGGCGGACTGGTACGCGGGTAGTGCCATGAACCGGCCGCAGATGGCCCGGCTCAAGTCGTCCTTGTCCTTCTGGGCGACGCGGTTCTTGCGGGCCTGTTCGCGGATGGCGGCCTTGCGTGCCTGCGGGTCGTCGGCCATGACGGGCCTCGGGTGGGTAGGGTTGGGCCAGTTTACCGGCCGCGGCGGCTACCGACATGGGGGCGGGCGTTCGCACGGGTAAAATGAACCGTGTGACCCGAACGACCCATCCAACCTGTAGCCATGACCACCACTACCCCTAAGCCGTCGTTCGCCCTGATTACGCTGATCCTCCCCGGCCCAGACCGGAAGCGGCAGCCGAGCCCGTACCACTTCCGCGTCACCTACCGAAACCCGGAGCCGACCGGCCCCGGCTGCCTGATGACGTGGGACGTGCTCGTCGGCCGCGAGCCGTACCAGGTCGCGCTGGAGCGCACCGCCGACGGCCGCACCGAGTGGCACTGCACCTGTGCCGACGCGGTGTACCACGGCGAGAACAACCACGCCCACCGCTGCAAGCACGTCCAGGGGCTCCGCGAACTGTTCCCACGCGCTGCATGACGGGCAAATTTTGACGGGATAACAGGATGCGCAGGATGCCGAACCTGGATTTGGTTCGGCATCCTGCGCATCCTGTTATCCCGTCAAAAAAATTCTCCGTCTATTTCGTCGGGAACCGGTCCTGGAGCGGCACGACGGTCAGCTCCTGCTCGCGCAGCGCCCGGCACGCCTCGGCGGCGGCCTCGGCGGCGGAGAGCGTGGTGATGCAGGTCACCCGGTTCGCCACCGCACCCGCGCGAATCCTCTGCTCGTCGGTCGAGCTGCCGCGGCCGCTCGGCGTGTTGATGACCAGCGCGATCTCGCCGTTCTTCATCTTGTCGAGCAGGTTCGGGCGGCCCTCGGCGATCTTCGGCACGACCTCGACCGGGATGCCGCGCTCCGTCAGGAACCGCGCCGTGCCGCGGGTGGCGACGAGCCTGAAGCCCATCTCGGCGAACCCCTTCACGACCGGGGCCACCGCCTCCTTGTCGCGGTCGGCGACGGACACGAACACGGTGCCGCTGTGGGGCAGGGGGGAGTTCGCCGCCATCTGACTCTTGGCGAACGCCATCGCCAACCTGTCGTCGATCCCCATCACCTCGCCGGTGGACTTCATCTCCGGCCCGAGGATGATATCCACCCCGGGGAACTTGTTGAACGGGAAGACGCTCTCCTTCACCGAGTAGTGCGTCGGCACCACCTCGTCCTTCACGCCGAGTTCGTCGAGCGTCTTGCCCGCCATCACGAGCGCCGCGAGGCGGGCGAGGGGCACGCCGGTCGCCTTGCTCACGAACGGCACCGTGCGGCTGGCCCGCGGGTTCGCTTCGAGGATGTACACCACCGGGTCCGCGCCGCGCATCCCGGCGACGGCGAACTGGATGTTCATCAGCCCCTTCACGTTCAGCGCGGCGGCCAGCCTGCGCGCCTGGTCCTTGATCTCGTCGATCACGTTCGTCGGGAGGCTGTACGGCGGGATGACACACGCCGAGTCGCCGGAGTGGATGCCGGCCTCCTCGATGTGCTGCATCACCCCGCCGATCACCGTGCGCGCGCCGTCCGAGAGGCAATCGACGTCGACTTCGGTGGCGTTCTCCAGGAACTGGTCGATGAGGACCGGGCGGTCCTTGCTGACGTCCGGCGCGACGCGCCGCATGTACGCCTCGAGCTCGGCCTCGGAGTACACGATCTTCATGTCGCGCCCGCCGAGGACGAAGCTCGGGCGGACGAGCACCGGGAAGCCGATCTTGCGGGCGGTGAACACGGCGCCGGGCGCGTCCACGGCGGTGCCGTTCGCCGGCTGCTTCAGGCCGAGCTCTTCGACGAGCACGGCGAACCGCTTGCGGTTCTCGGCCACGTCGATCGAGTCCACGCTGGTGCCGATGATCGGCACCCCGGCGGCCTCCAGCGGCTTGGCGAGGTTGAGCGGCGTCTGCCCGCCGAACTGGACGATCACGCCCTCGGGCTTCATCCGGTCGTGGATGTTCAGCACGTCCTCGACGGTGAGCGGCTCGAAGAACAGGTGGTCAGACGTGTCGTAGTCGGTGCTCACGGTCTCGGGGTTCGAGTTCACCATGACGACCTCGTACCCCGCCGCCCGCAGCGCGAACGCGGCCTGGACGCAGCAGTAGTCGAACTCGATCCCCTGGCCGATCCGGTTCGGCCCGCCGCCGAGGATCATGATCCGCGGCTTGCCGGTGGCCGGCCGAACCTCGTCCTCGACCACGACGCCCGCGGCGGTGCGCGTGGGCGCCTCGTAGGTCGAGTAGTAGTACGGCGTGTACGCCTCGAACTCGGCGGCGCACGTGTCCACGCTCTTGAACACCGCCTCGATTCCGAAACCCTGGCGGAGCCGGCGCACCTCGGCCTCGGGGCACTGCCACAGGTTCGACAGCTGCCGGTCCACGAAGCCGTGCTGCTTCGCCTTCAGCATCAACTCGGGCGTGACCGCCGACAGGCTACCGACCGCCGCGAGCTCGTCCTCGACGGCCACGAGGTCGGCGATGGCGCGGAGGAACCACGGGTCGATCTTCGTCCGCTGGTGCAGGTCGTCGAGGGACATGCCGCCCTTGAGGGCGTACCGGACGTACCAGATCCGTTCGCTGTTCGGCCGGGCGAGCTTCTGCGCGACCTCGTCGGCCGTGGGCGGGTCGTCGGAGCCCCAGCGGTCGCGGCGGTCGCAGCCGAGGCCGAACCGCCCGACCTCCAGCCCGCGCAGCGCCTTCTGGAGCGACTCCTTGAAGGTCCGCCCGATCGCCATCGTCTCGCCGACCGACTTCATCTGTGTCGTCAGGACCGGGTCGGCCTCGGGGAACTTCTCGAACGCGAACCGCGGCACCTTCGTGACGACGTAGTCGATCGTCGGCTCGAAGCTCGCCGGCGTCTCGCGGGTGATGTCGTTGCGGAGCTCGTCGAGCGTGTAGCCGACCGCGAGCTTGGCCGCGATCTTGGCGATCGGGAAGCCGGTGGCCTTCGACGCCAGCGCGCTGGACCGCGACACGCGCGGGTTCATCTCGATCACGATCATCCGCCCGTCGGCCGGGTTGCACGCGAACTGGATGTTCGACCCGCCCGTCTCGACGCCGATCTCGCGGATGATGGCCTTCGCCTGGTCGCGCATCCGCTGGTATTCCTTGTCCGAGAGCGTCTGGATCGGGGCGACCGTGATGCTGTCGCCGGTGTGGACGCCCATCGGGTCGAGGTTCTCGATCGAGCAGATGATGACGACGTTGTCGGCCACGTCGCGCATGACCTCGAGCTCGAACTCCTTCCACCCGATCACCGACTCCTCGATCAGCGTCTCGCCGACGGGCGACAGCTGCAGTCCCTTCGTGACGAGGTCGATGAACTCCTCGCGGTTGTACGCGATGCCGCCGCCGCTGCCGCCCATCGTGAAGCTCGGCCGCAGGACGCACGGCAGGCCGATCCGCTCGACGATCTCCAGCGCCTCCGGCAGCGACCGGGCGACGCCGCTCCGCGGCACGTCCACGCCGATCTTGAGCATCGCGTCCTTGAACTTCTGCCGGTCCTCGGCCTTGTCGATCACGTCGGCCCGGGCGCCGATCATCTCGACCTTGTACTTCTCCAGCACCCCGTGCTTCACGAGGTCCATCGCCGTGTTCAGCGCCGTCTGCCCGCCGAGCGTCGGCAGCAGGGCGTCGGGCTTCTCCTTGGCGATGATCTTCTCGACGACCTGCCAGGTGATGGGCTCGATGTAGGTGCGGTCGGCGGTCTCCGGGTCGGTCATGATCGTCGCCGGGTTGGAGTTCACCAGGACGATCTCGTAGCCCTCCTCCCGCAGCGCCTTGCACGCCTGGGTGCCGGAGTAGTCGAATTCGCAGGCCTGACCGATGACGATGGGGCCGGATCCGATCAGGAGGATCTTCTTGAGGTCGGTGCGTTTCGGCATGGAACCCGGGTGCGTATGGAGCGGCTGGCGGGGGCAAGTCAAGCGCAAACTCCGCTTAGCTTACGGACCACCGGGGGGTTGTCTACCGACCCGCGGGCGCGAGAATGCCCCGTGCCCGCACCTCGCCCGGAGAACCGTCATGCGTATCCGCACCGCCCTCGTCCTCGCCCTGCTCGCCGCAACCGCGACGGCCGGCACCGGCCGGCAGGACGGGCCGAAGAAGGACGCGGCCGAGGTTCACATCAAGGGTGACAACGCCGACGAGACGCTGGCACGGAAAGCGCCGCCGTCGGGCGTGATCGTGTCGACGAAGGGGTGGGAGGCGCTGGCGAAGGCGTGGGGCATCACGGACGCCCCGAAGGTGGACTTCGAGAAAACGCTGCTGACGGTCGCCACGACACGGGGCGGCCGCCTCAACCTGACCCCGCAGGTGAAGGACGGCGACCTCAAGGTGGTCGCCATCTCGACCCGGGACTTGCGACCCGGGTTCCGGTACGAGATCGTGTCGGTCCCGCGGGCGGGCGTGAAGACCGTCAACGGCCAACCGCTGCCGAAGGAGTGACGCGCCTCAGCGCTCGGGGCGAACCGGCCGCGGCCGCTCGGGCGCGTTCGGGTCGGGCCGCTCGCCGCGGCCCGGCGCCGCCTCGCCCGGGCCGAACGGCGTCGGGAAGAGTGGTCGCCCCGGCGGCGCGAGCCGCTCGAACAGCTCGCGCTGCTCGGGCGTCAACGCCCGCTTCAGGTCGGCGCTCGCCTCCTCGGCGAGCTTGGTAATCGTCTCGCGGAGCGTCCCGCGGTCGAGCTTGCCGGAGCGCGTCTCCTCCATCACCTCCCGCAGCTTCGTCGCGTAACCTGATACCACCTTCTCCGCCTGCTCCCGCTGCCGGTCGGTGAGTTTCAGTTCGCCGAGCAGGCGGCCGAGTGGCGCTTCACCCCGCGCGGCCGGGTCGGGGCCGGCGCCCGGTCGCGGGGCGTCGGGGCGTCCACCGCCCGGGCCGAAGCCGCCCGGCATCGGCTGACCCGGGATCGCACCCGGTTGGCCCGGTGCGCCGAACCCGCCCATCCCTGCCATCGCCGCGGCGCGCTCGATCTGCTGCACGAGGCGCGTGGCCGTGTACGCCTTCGCGTCGTTGCCGTCGGCCAGCCGGCGGAGGGCGGGCAGGTCCGGCGGCCCGACGGCGATGAGCCCGGCGCGGGCGCTGTCGCGGATCGCGTCGTGCGGGTCGTTCATCTTATCAGTCAGTGTCTTCACCCACGCCTCGACCTGAGGGTCGGTTTTCGGGGGCGGTCCGCCGGGGAACCCGGGACCAATCCCCGGCGGACCGCTGGAGCCGGGTTGGTCGAAGCCGCCCGGTCCGGGTTGGAATCCGGGCTCGCCGGGGAACTCGGTCTTCTTCTCCGCCCCTGCGCTTTTCTTCTTCTGTGGCGGCTCGCCGCCGGGCGGCTGCCCCCACGCGACCGCCGACAGCACGCCGACCGCCACCGCGGCCGGTACGACCGTTCGCATCACCCGCCTCATCGCACGCCCTCCCGGAGAGTGGAGCCCGCCCGATTCTCGTCCCGCAGTCCGCCGGTGGAAACGGAAATCGCCCCCGCGGAGCGACTCTCATGGTTCGCGGTCTTCGCCCGCCGTCGGTTCGCGTTT
The DNA here is from genome assembly GCA_017308215.1 of bacterium. Taxonomy (GTDB): domain Bacteria; phylum Planctomycetota; class Planctomycetia; order Gemmatales; family Gemmataceae; genus Urbifossiella. Next base: position 41,501 of record JAFKFQ010000265.1, read on the forward strand.
ACCATGAAGGGGACACCAGTCCCCAGGACCACGCCGATGCCCCCCGACCCGGACCCGGAGATCGCCGCGCTGGTGGAGCGGCTGCGCGGCGGCGACCAGGGTGCCCTCGGCGAGCTGTTCGACCGGCACCGCGACAAGCTGCGGCGGATGGTGGCGTTCCGCATGGACGCCCGGCTCGCCGGCCGGGTGTCGGCGTCGGACGTGCTCCAGGAGGCGTACATCGACGCCCTCAAGCGCGTCGAGCACTACTTCGCGAAGCCTGACCAAGCGTTCTTCGGGTGGCTGCGGCTGGTGGTCGGGCAGCGGCTGGCGGACGTTCACCGCGAGCACCTGGCGGGGAAGCGCGACGCCGGCCGCGAGGTCGGCATCCACGCCGGACCGGCGGGCGCGGACTCGGCGTGCATGGCGGCGTGCCTCCTCGCCCGCGGGTCGTCGCCGAGTGCGGCGGCGCACCGGAACGAGCGGTTCACCCAGCTCGAAGCGGCGCTCGCCCAGATGGACCCGCTCGACCGCGAGGTGCTGGCCCTGCGGCACTTCGAGGAGCTGAGCAACGGCGAGACGGCCGAACTGCTCGGCATCCTCCCGCCCGCCGCGAGCAAGCGCTACGTCCGCGCGCTGGCCCGGTTGAAGCAGATTCTCGAAGAGGTGCCCGGGTTCGAGGGCGAACGACGATGACGGACCGCGACCCGCTCGACCTCCTCGCCGAGGACTTCGCCGCCCGCCTCCGCCGCGGCGAGCGGCCGAGCGTCGCCGACTTCGCCGCCGCCCACCCGGACCACGCCGCCGAGCTCCGCGAGTTGCTCCCCGCCGTCGCCCAGATGGAACTCCTCAAGCGTCACCGGCAGGCGGCGCCGGCGGGGCGGGCGGCGCTCCCCGACCGGTTCGGCGACTACCGGATCGTGCGCGAACTCGGCCGCGGCGGGATGGGGGTGGTCTTCGAGGCGGTGCAGGAGTCGCTCGGCCGGCGCGTCGCGCTGAAGGTGCTCGCCCCGCACACCACGCTCGACGCCGACCGGCGCGAGCGGTTCGTCCGCGAGGCGAAGGCGGCGGCGCGGCTCCACCACACCCACATCGTCCCCGTGTTCGGCGCCGGCGAGCACGACGGGCTGCCGTACTACGTCATGCAGCTCATCCCCGGCCGCGGGCTGAACGCCGTCGTGTCCGGGTGGAAGGTCGTCGCCCACGCCGACACGCCCGGCCCGTTCCCCGGCGCCGCGGACGCCACCTGGCCGCACGCGGCGCCGCCCGAGGCGCCGGCGTTCGAGGTCGTCGAGCCGGCCGGCGGGCCGCGCTACGGCGACTGGCGGTTCGCCGCGACGGTCGGCGCCGAGGCCGCGGACGCGATCCAGTACGCGCACGAGTCCGGCGTCCTTCACCGCGACGTGAAGCCGGCGAACCTGCTGCTCGACGACCGCGGGCAGGTGTGGGTGGCGGACTTCGGCCTCGCCAAGCTCGACACCGACGCCGGGCTGACGGCGACCGGACACGTCCTCGGCACGCTTCAGTACATGGCCCCCGAGTGCCTGTACCGGGCCGCCGACGCCCGCGGCGACGTGTACGGGCTCGGGGCGACGTTGTACGAACTGGTGACGCTCGGCCCGCCCGTCACCGGCGACACGCCGGCCGAGCTGATGAAGACGCTCGCCGACGGGGTCGTCGCCGCGCCGCGGCGGATCAACCCGTCCGTGCCACGCGACCTGGAGACGATCATCCTGACGGCGC
>JAFKFQ010000265.1:43241-61756 GCA_017308215.1 bacterium
CCCGCGAGCCCGGCCGCCGTTACGCGACCGCCGGCGAGCTGGCCGACGACCTGTGGGCGTTCCTCGACGACCGCCCGATCCGCGCCCGCCGCGAGTCGGCCGTCGGCCGGGCGGCGCGGTGGTGCCGGCGGAACCCGGCGGTGTCGGTCCTGTCCGGCGTGACCGCCGCGGCGCTGCTCCTCTCGACGGTCGTCGGATGGGTCGCCTACGCGCGGACGACGAAGGCGCTGGCAGACGAGACGTCGGCCCGAGCCGACGCCGAGGCACGGCAGAAGGAGGCCCAGGAGGCGTCCGAGAGGTTGGAAGACAACCTGCGGATGACGCTGGCGGAGTTCGAGCGCGTGTTCGAGGCGGCGGCCGGCGGTAATGAGGGCCGACCGGCATTCGGACCGTTCGGGTTTGCCCCGCCGGGCATCGGGTTCACGCCGCAACGCATGGTGTTCGGCCCGGGTCCGAAGGAGGCGTTCGGACCGAAAGACGGGTTTGGTCCAAAGGACGGGTTCGGGCCGAAGGACGGATTCGGACCGAAAGACGGCGACGCGGCCGACAAGACTGCGGTACTGGAGGCGGTGCTCGCGTTCTACGACAAGTTCGCCGAGCGGAACGCGACACAACCGCAGTTGCAGATCGAGGCCGCGAAGGCGCACCGCCGCGTCGCCGAGATGCACCAGTGGCTCGGGCGGCAGGAGAAGGCCGCCGCATCGTTCCGCCGCGCCCACGCGCTGCTCGCCGCCCTCGCCACCGAATTCCCGGACAACGCCGACGTGCGCTACGAGCGGGTGCAGCTCCTCGGCCACGCGCCGCCGTCCGCCCTCGACGGCGGCGCGCCCGCCGACCAGCTCGCACGGGCCGCGGCGCTCGGGGCGGACTTCACCGAACCGCCCCGGAGCTGGACGGTCGGGGCGATCGAGCTGCGGCTCGGCTCCGCGCGTGAGCAGGCGGGGGACGGCGCCGGCGCGGCCGCCGCGTACCAGTCGGCGATCAACCACCTCGCCGGCGCGCCGCGCCCGCCGAACGTGGTGTTCGAGCAACTGTTCGCGCGGCAGCGGCTCGCCGGGCTGTGGGTCGCGGACGGCAACCTTCCCGGCGCGCGGCGCCTGCTCGAAGCGGCGGTCGCGGACGTGCGGCCGTTCCTCGGCGGCGGGCCAGGACGCATGGGGCGCGAAATCCCGCTGAGCGCGTTCGACCATCTCGCGCGGGTGCAGGAGGCGATGGGCGATCGCCCGGCGGCCGAGCGGACGCGGCAGGAAATGAACCGCCTTCAGACCGGTTTCCCGGGCGGGGGCGGACGGGGTGGTCAGCCCGGCCCACCCCCGCCGAAGAAGTGACGGCTCGTTGTCACTTGAACAGGTCGGCCGGCGTCTGGCCCTTCTTGTGCCCGGGGTTCTTGAACCGCGTCGGGTGGTACTCGCCGACGAGGTCCACCTTCGTCGCCTCGGGGATCGACGCCTCCATCCCCATCGCCCACAGCCCGCCGTTCACGATCAGCCGGCGGGTGCCCTCGTGGGCGAGGTCTTCGGACGCGCCCATCGTCGTCGTGAACGCCCGCCCCTTCGTGCCGCCCGGCACCTGGTACTCGCGCGTCCACGCCACCGGCATCATCGGGTCGTTCTTCTCCCCGGTCACCGCCTTCGAGGTCGGCTCCAGGGTCTCGGTCACCTGACCCATGACGACCGGCGTGCAGCCCGGCAGCGGCAGCGTGACGGTGTACACGTCGGTCGTGCCGAAGATGCTGCCCGGGGCGATGCCCTTGAGGATCGGGTTCTTCTCCTGCCCCGGCGCCGGGATGCCGCGCGTGCCCTCCTTGCCGTGGCGGCCGTGGTGGTTCACCCAGCGCTCGCCGAGCACCACCTTGCCGAACCCGCCCTCCCAGCCCTTCACGCCGCTGCCGTTGCCGAGTTTGGCGAACGGCGACTTCGAGCCGCCGGGGAAGTTGAAGGCGTGCGTCGAGGTGCGCAGGCCCACGACCGGCTTGCCGGCCGCGACGTACTCGGCGACGTGCGCCATCTGGTCGTCCGGCAGCGCGAGGAAGCGGGTGAAGATGAGGAACAGGTCGGCGGTCTTCAGCGCCTCCAGCCCGGGGACGTTGTTGACGTTCGGGTCGACGTGGCCGTTCTTGTCCACGGTGAACAGCGACGTGGTCTTGAACCCGTGGTACTTCGACAGGATCTTCGCCAGCTGCGGGATCGCCTCCTCCGAGCGGTACTCCTGGTCGCCGCTCAGCAGGACGACGTGCTTCCCCTTGCCGATCCCGTCGCCGCCGGGGAGCGTGACCGCCGACGGCGGCGCGTCGGGGCGGGCGGCCGCGGGGAGGAGGGTGACGGCCGCGAGCAGGGCGGCGGGTGCGAATCGGGTCATGGCGGGTCCGGGAGGGGAATGGGGTCGGTGAGCGCCGCCAGTATACGGCGGCGGTGCGGTCGGGTACACTGGTCGGGCCTCCCCGCCGCGGAGCCGTCCCCCATGCGGACCCTTCTCGTGTCAGCGATCGCCCTCCTCGCCGTGACCCACGCCGACGGCCAGACCGGCTACCTCCAGCCCCCGAAGGCGGTCGCCGACGTGCTCGCCGCGCCGCCCGCGCCGGACGTGTCGGTCAGCCCGGCGCGCGACCGCGTGCTGATCGTCCAGAAGGACCGCTACCCGCCGATCACCGAGCTCGCCGAGCCGATGCTGAAGCTCGCCGGCCTGCGGATCAACCCGCGGACGAACGGGAAGTCGAAGGCCGACCGCGTGTCGAATCTCCTCCTAGTGACTCTTGACGGGACCAAGCTAGCGGTTCCGATGGAAGTCGGGATTCGGTTCGGCACCCCGCGCTGGTCGCCGGACGGCAAACGCTTTGCCGTCCTCGGCACTTACGACAAGGGCATCAGCGTGTGGGTCTGTGACGTGGCGACGGCGAGGATCGCCCCAATCCCGGGTGTCGTCGTGAACGCCGCCATCGGTACACCGCTGCAGTGGGCTACGGCGGACGAGTTGCTCGTGCAAACGATCCCCACCGATCGCGGCCCGATGCCGACCGCACCCCCCGCGCCGCCCGGCCCGGTGGTGCAGGAATCGACCGGCAAGGCCGGGCCGGTCCGCACCCTGCAAGACCTCCTCCAGAACGCCCACGACGAGGCGCTGTTCGCCTACTACTGCACGTCGCAGCTCGCCTACGTGCGGGTCGACAGCGGCCGCGTCCGGCCGGTCGGCGCGCCGGCGATCGTGTCGGCGTGTGACGTGTCGCCGGACGGCAACCATGTTCTCCTCACGCGGGTGAACCGCCCGTTCTCGTATCTCCACTCCTACGGCTCGTTCCCCAAGACGGTCGAGGTCCGCGATCGCACCGGGAAGGTCGTCACGACGGTCACCGACAACCCGCTCCAGGACCGCTTGCCGATCGAGGGCGTCATCACCGGCCCCCGGAGCGTGCAGTGGATACCGACCGCGCCGGCCGGGCTCTTCTGGATCGAAGCGCTCGACGGCGGCGACCCGCGGGTGAAGGCGGAGGCGCGCGACGCCGTCGTGGTTCTGCCGACGCTCGACGCCAGCCCAACGAAGGCGATCACCCTGACCCACCGCTACGCGGCATTGAGCACCGCCGTCGGCATCGGTTTCTTCGCCGACGGCAAACGGGTGCTCGTGAAGGACTATGACCGCGAACGGAAGTGGTCGCGCACCATGCTCGCCGAGCTCACGGCCGGGGGTAAGCCGAAGGTGCTGTTCGAGCGGTCCACGCAAGACCTGTACGGCAACCCCGGCCTCCCGCTGACGCGCCCGCTCTCGAACGGCCAGCGGGTGCTGCACGAGATCGACGGCCAGCTCGTGCTGTCGGGGCTCGGCGCGAGCCCGACCGGTGAGCGGCCGTTCCTCCGCCTCCACCGCATCGCCGACGGGAACACGGTCACGCTGTTCGAGTCGCCGGCGACCGCCTACCACAAGGTCGCCGCGGTCCTCGACGACCCGCGGAAGGCGCTCCTCATCGACCGCGAGTCGCCGACCGAACCGCCGCACACCGTCCTCCGCCTCGCGCACGCCGGCGGGTTCAAGGAGTTCAAACTGACCGAGGGCCGCGACCCGGCGCCCGCGTTGCGCAAGGCGGCGCGGCAGATCGTCACCACGAAGCGCGCCGACGGCACAGCGATCAACTTCACGCTCCACCTGCCGCCGGGGCACGCCACCGGGCAGAAGTTGCCGGCGGTCTTCTACGCCTACCCGACCGAGTTCGCCGACGCCGACGTGGCGGGGCAGGTGAAGGGATCGCCCTTCCGGTTCACCAGCCCGTCCGGGTACTCGCACCTGTTCTTCCTCACACAGGGCTACGCGGTGATGGAGGTGTCGATGCCGGTGGTCGGCCCGCCGGCGTCGGCCAACGACACGTTCGTCGAGCAGCTCGCCGCCAACGCCCGGGCGGCGATCGAGAAGGGCGCCGAACTCGGCGCTGTGGACCCGGCGCGCGTCGGCGTGATGGGGCACAGCTACGGCGCGTTCATGACGGCGAACTTGCTCGCGCACTCGGACCTGTTCCGCGCCGGCATCGCCCGCAGCGGCGCGTACAACCGCACGCTCACGCCGTTCGGGTTCCAGAACGAGCGGCGGACGTTTTGGGAGGCGCCGGACGTGTACGGGAAGATGTCGCCGTTCAACTTCGCCCACCGCATCAACGAGCCGCTGCTGCTCATCCACGGTGCCGCCGACGACAACCCCGGCACGTTCCCCGTGCAGAGCGAACGCCTCTACCAGGCGGTGCGCGGCAACGGCGGGACGTGCCGGTTGGTGCTGCTGCCGCACGAGGCGCACGGGTACGAGGCGCGCGAGTCGGTCGGGCACGTCCTGGCCGAGCAGATCGCCTGGTTCGACCGCCACGTGAAGGCGGCCGGACCGCGGAAGTAGCGGCGGCGCGGCCGGGTCGATACACCAACGCCATGACCACGCCCGCGCGCCCGGATCTTGTCATCGGTGTTGACGGCGGGGCTACGCACACGGCCGCCTTACTCGCCGACGCCGCTACGGGCACGGTGCTGGGCCGTGGCGAGTCCGGCCCGTCGAACATCCAGGCGGCCGGCGTCGAGTCCGCGCTGCGGGAGCTCGAAGCCGCGGTCGCGGCGGCGTTCGATGCCGCAGCCATTCCGCGGACGAAAGTGGTGGCGGCGTGCCTCGGGCTCGCCGGGATCGACCTGAACGAGGGGCTCGACGTCATCGGCGGCTGGGCCGAGCGCGTGTCGCTCGCCGACAAGCTCTCGGTCGCCAACGACGCCACGCTCCTGTTCGCCGCCGGCACGTCGGAGGGCTGGGGGCTGGCGGTCATCGCCGGCACCGGCTCGATCGCGTTCACGCTCGACCGCGCCGGCCGGGACGGCCGCGCCGGCGGCTGGGGCTACCTGCTCGGCGACGAGGGGAGTGCGTGGATGCTCGGCCTGAGCGGCCTCCGCGCCGCCTGCCGCGCCGCCGACCGCGCCGGCCCGCCGACGGCGCTCCTCGGCACGCTCCTGAAGGCGCTCGGCACGACCGACCCGCGCGACTTCATCCCCGCCACGTACCGCGGGGTGTGGGACCGGGCCGCCATCGCCGGGCTCGCGCCGGTGGTGCTGGAGGCCGCCGAGGCGGGCGACGACGTGGCGCACAAGCTCGTCGTCCGCGAGGTGACCGCGCTCGCCCGCACCGCCGCGACCGCCGTGGACGCCGCGGAGCTGCCGAAGCTGGGGCTGCCGGTCGCCGTCGCCGGCGGGCTCGTCGTGCGCAGCGCGTTCTACCGTGCCCTGTTCGTCGAGGCGCTATGCGGCCACGGCGTCCACCCGGGCGTGGTCACGCCGGTCGAAGACCCGACGGTCGGGGCCGTGGTGTTGGCGCGAAAGGCCGCCGGCCGGACTGCCTGAATCACCGAGACTCGCCGATGGCACCCCTCCCCCGCGTCCTCGCCGACCTGCCCGTCTCGGCCGACGTGACCGCGTTCTGCGCCGGGAAGGTCGAGCTCGTGCCGTGGGCCGGCGACGGGCACGGCGTCGTCGGCGTCTACACCTACGGCCACCCGACCGTCGACGCCGCGCTACTCGACTCACTCCCCGCGGTGCGCGTGGTGAGCAACTGCGGCGTCGGGGTCGATCACATCGACGTGACCGCCGCCGCGGCCCGCGGCATCCCGGTCGGGAACACGCCGGGCGTGCTCAACGGCGCGACCGCCGACCTGGCGTTCGCGCTGCTCCTCGCCGCGAGCCGGCGCGTCGTCGAGGGCGACCGCTACGCCCGCGGGCCGGACTTCCTCCGCTTCGACCCGTCGTTCATGCTCGGCCGCGAGGTCCACGGGACCACGCTCGGCATCGTGGGCATGGGCCGCATCGGCGAGCAGGTGGCGCTGCGGGCGCGCGGCTTCGGGATGACCGTCCTCTACTGCAACCGGCGGCGGAACGAGGCCGCCGAGATCACGCTCGGCGCGACCCACGTGACGCTGCACGACCTGCTGGCGCGGGCCGACCACGTCGTCCTCGCGGTCCCGCTCACGCCCGAGACGCGCGGGCTGATCGGCCGCGCGGAACTGGCGCGGATGAAGCCGACCGCGAACCTCATCAACGTCGCCCGCGGCGCGGTCGTGGACGTCGACGCGCTGACCACCGCGCTCCGCGCCGACCGCCTCCACGCCGCCGCGCTCGACGTGACCGACCCCGAACCGCTGCCGCGCGACCACCCGATTCTGACTCTGCCGAACGCCATCATCACCCCGCACGTCGGCAGCGCGAGCGTCGAGACGCGCCGGCGGATGGCCGAACTATCGGTCGAAAATTTGCTCCTCGGTCTCGCCGGCCGCCCGCTCCGACATCAGGTTATTTCGTACGCCTGAGTAGCACACCGAGCGACAGCCGCTTCGGGCTGGTGTCCCGGTGTGGGTAAAATCAGCTAATCGATAGAACCATTCGGCCCGATACAACCCGCACAGCCTCCGCGACCGTCTCGCCCGTCCGTGCCCCGCCCGGGGCCGGCTTGGCGGCCGCGTGAGGCGACGTCGGCCGGGGCCGAGGAGACGGAGATGAGGGAGAGGGCCGGGAGCCTCTGGGGCGTGTGGGGCGGGTTGGTCGGTTCTGTTCTGCCGGCAGGCTGCGGCCACGTGGGTCACGTTGTCCGGGGCGGGGAGACTGCCCGCCGGGCGGCGACTGCCACGACCACGCCAAGGTCTGCCACGACCCGTCGCTGATGGCGCTCGGGCACGACCTGGACCACCTGGAGCGGCACATCGACTGGTACGGAAGCGTCGTGGCCCGGGGGCCGGACGTGTGGGGCCAGGCCCGGCTGACCGAGCACCGGGAGCAGTTCGAGGAGGAGATGGAGGCGGAGCTGAAGAACTTCCACCTCGGGCTTCAGGGGTCGCTGGCCCGGAGCGACCAGGCGTTCTTCGCCCACGCCACCGCCCTCAGCTCCGCCGCCCAGCCCAAGCCGCCGGCGATCGGCCGGGTGTCCTCGGTCAAGTCGCCCCCGGTCCTGGTCCCGACCGGCCAACAGGTGGTCGCCGACAACGGGCGGACGGTCGCCACGGGCGACAAGGACAAGGCCGGGCTGACCCTGGCCAGCAAGCAGACGACGACGACGACCTTCGAGCCCGCCCCCAACGATCCCCCGGTCAAGGCCGCGGCCAACCCGGACCTGACCCAGGAACTCACCGACCTGAAGGAGGCGATCCACCGGACCGACGTCAAGCTCGAACGGGTCGGTTTCGGCGCGATGAAGGACGCGGGGATCGGCATCGAGCCGACCCTGATGCTCGCGCAGAAGAAGCGGTTCCTCGACTTCCTGAACCAGGTCCGCCGGGAGAACGAGGGGGACGACACGGCCGACTCGCCGGGCTACTCGCTGAACCTGGTCCGCATCCCCGTCTCGATCCTGCCCGGCAAGCGGACGGACGTGGGGCACGGGGCCGAGATCACCATGACCCTCACCCCCGTCCTCGGCGACGACCTCCTGCCGACGACGTTCCGCAACCTGGTGGCCAACGACCTCCGCCACCAGCTCGGGCTGCCGCTCGCCGAGTTCCTGAACGACAAGGACGCGGTGAAGCAGTTCCTCAAGGCCGAGAACCGGCCCGTCCTTATGGGGCTGCCGGTGTTCAACGAGTTGAACGTGAAGGTCCGGTCCGGCGACCGGCCGGCGGTGCTCGCCTTCCTCCGCGGCCGGACGAGTGAGGAGCGGGGGTGGCTCCGCGCCGTGGCCGAACTCCTGGACGCCGGTCTCAAGGATACGCTGCTTGCCCTCCTCGCGGAGGCGGACGTCGACGCCCCGGCGCCGACCCCTCGGGCGGCCCCGGGGCAGGCCCCGGCCGCCTACTCGACGCAGTTCCACGCCCGGGTCGAAGACTACGCCGCGTTGGTCCGGGCGCGGCCCGGCGACCTACTCCACGGGTCCTCGGGCGCGCTGGAGATCCGGGCGTTCAGCGTGAAGCTCAACATCCCGAGTCTGGCCTTCTCCCCCGGTCTGGTGAACAAGACCGGCTTCCCGACGTCCCAACTGCTCGAGGTGTACGGGCTGTCGAACTGCTTCCAGATCGCCTTCGCGGCGAACAACGCCATGGCCGACGTGATCACCCGACAGGGGTACGCCCACCTCCCGGACGTCCAGGGGTTCCTGCAGCAGGAGACAATCGCCGCCTACCGGCTCCTGGCCGACCCGCAGTGTACCCCCCTCTGGCAGGCGTTCTGCACCCCGGAGATGGCGTCCGCCGTCCGCACCCGGAAGCTGGACCAACTCGAGGAGTACCGGGAGCACTATCGCACGATCGTCATATAGATCGCGACCGGCACGGCCGGCGGCCGGGCCGATCGGCCGTACCTCACGCCGGGCGAGTGCACCACCACCGCCGCCCTGGCCTGGTGCATCCTGGTCGACTCGGCCCTGTTGACCGACAAGCTGGTCCAGGACATGGGCGAGACGGCGTCGGCGAAGCGGGCGACCATCCCGAGCTGCGGGGCGTGGCTCGACTACTACTACCCGCACCCGTCGCCCGAGGCCCGGGTGGCGTTCGCCGAGTACGTCAAGCTCCGCTGGCCGGTCCGGGTCTTCGCCCTCGATCCGTCCACCCAGGACCAGAACATCGCCGACGCCCTCAGCACCCGCCGCGAGACCCAGCTGGCGCTGGCCATCGCCTTCACCAACGGGTTCATCAACGCCAACACCATGACCCGGTACGCCCGCCGGCTGAGGCCGAGTACGAGACGATCGCCCTGAACCGCACCCAGGTCGGGTTCGGGCACGGGGACAACGTCTTCGGGTGGCGCTTCTACCCCCGGTTCCAGACCCCGGACACCGAGGGGAACCTGACCGTCCTCCTGCGGGACCAGTTGATCGGCGGGCCGAACCGGAGCCAGCTCCTCCGCGACCGTCGGCTCGAGCCGGGGCCGCGGGAGTGCGTGGCCCTGGTGATGATGCCGTCGTTCGTTCCCTACGTCACGATGGACACGGTCGGCTACTGGTTCGGGCTCGCCGACCCGAAGCACAAGGTGCTCGACCACACCCAGGCGCTCCGGCTGAGTCGGACCGTGCAGACCCTCAAGAAGTGTGGGCCGGGAGTCACGGACGCGGCCTGCTACCGCGACGGGGAGTTCGAGCGGATGCTCCGCCGGGTGGAGCAGCTGGAGGCTCGGCTGCCGGGCCAGACCGCCAGGTTCCAGGTTCCGGTCCTGAACACCCTCGGCGGGTTCGAGATGTTCAGCAACGGGACGACCGACCTCGCCCCCGAGCTGTACGGCTGGTACGGCGCCCCGGGCGTGTCGGCCAAGACGACCACGACGCTGTTCCTGGTCGGTGACCACTTCAGCCCGCTCCACACCAAGGTGATCGTCGGCAACAAGCCGGCGGGCAACCCGAAGATGCTGAGCCGGCAGGTGATCCAGGTCGAGGTGCCGGCCGACGCGGTCCAGCTCGGCGGCACCCACGTCACCGCCCACCTGGCGACGCCCTACGGGGTGACGCGGGACCTGCTCATCCCGATGGTCGGCGCGACTCCGCCGGCCGCCCCCGCCCCGACGGAGGGGTTCGCGCTCAAGGCCGACACGGTGACCGTCGGCTACTGCAAGGCCAGGGTGACCGGGGCCGAGGGGAAGTTCCTCCTCGGGGTGACGGCCCCCCCGGCCGGGGCGAAGGTGGTGATCACCTGGGACGACGCCCTCGGGGTGGCGCCCAAGATGGCCCAGGTCCGGCTCCGGTTCGAGTACAACAAGTGTCCGTTCGAGGTCGTCATCCCCGACCCGCTGACCGAGAAGGACGGGGCGTACACGGTGGACAGGACGGCGCTCAAGCTGGTCACCGAGCGGGTGGCCATGACGTTGAACCAGTTCGGCCTGTTCACCGACGCGACCAACCCGTTCGCCGGCGAACTCCCCGGGACAGTGATCGTCAGCCCGATCGATCCGGGGCGTGACCCTGACCGCCCCACTCCGGTTCACCTTCCGGTGTGAGATCTGCCCGCCGGTGGCTCCTGCGCCTGCCGTGTTTCCGGCCGCTCCCGACGCCGGGTTTCCGATGCCCCTGCCGCGACCCACGCCGGAGCCCATCCCGGCCGTACCGCAGCCGGCCGCACCGGCCCCCCGGCCGATCCCACTTCCCCAGCTGGAGTCGGCAACCCGCTGACAACCGTCCCGCACCCGGCCGCCGCCCAACCCGGCGGCCGGGTTGCTCCTTGCCCGCCGGGCCGTAGCGGGTTACCTTCAACTTCCCGCCCGTTCCCTTCAGGAGCCGACCCCGTGTCTCTCACCCGCCGCACCTTCCTCGGCGCGTCAGCCGCCGCCGTTGCGTCCGCGCCGGCACTCACAGCCCAGGCCAACGACAAGATCGTCGTCGGCGTGATGGGGACCGGCGGCCGCGGCACACACCTCGCGCGCTCGTTCGCGGCGCAGCCGAACGTCGAGGTGGCTTACGTGTGCGACGTGGACCCCAGCCGCGTCGCCGCCGCGCAGAAGGTCGTCGCCGAGGGCGGGCGGTCGTCGCCGCGGGTCGTCGCCGACTTCCGCCGCATCCTCGACGACCGGGCGGTCGACCTGTTCGTGTGCGCCGCGCCGAACCACTGGCACGCGGTCTCGGCCATCCTCGCGTGCCAGGCCGGTAAGCACGTGTACGTCGAGAAGCCGTGCAGCCACAACGCGGCCGAGGGCGAGATGCTCGTCGCCGCCGCCCGCCGCGCCGACCGCAAGGTGCAGATGGGGAACCAGCGGCGCAGCATGCCGAAGGTGATCGAGGGCATCCAGGCGCTCCGCGACGGGATCATCGGCCGCGTCTACTTCGCACAGAGCTGGTACACGAACAACCGGCCATCGATCGGCACCGGGATGGCAACGTCGCCGCCGGCGGGGCTCGATTACGCGCTGTGGCAGGGACCGGCGCCGGCGAAACCGTTCCGGTCGAACTACCTGCACTACAACTGGCACTGGTTCTGGAACTGGGGCAACGGCGAACTCGGCAACAACGGCGTCCACACCATCGACCTGTGCCGGTGGGGGCTCGGCGTGGACTACCCGACGGCGGTCACGTCGGCCGGGGGCCGCTATCGGTTCAAGGACGACCAGGAGACGCCGGACACGCAGGTCGTCAGCTACGACTTCGCCGACGGCAAGACGATCACGTGGGAGGGGTTCAGCTGCAACCAGATCCCGGCGAGCCCGAAGCCGAACGCCCTGTTCCAGGGCGAGCGCGGCAGTCTGGCGCTGTTCGACAACGGGTACACCGTCTACGACGAGCGCGGCCGCGAGACGAAGAAGGAGACCGGCGGGACGACCGGCGACGCGCTCCACTTCGCCAACCTGCTCGCCGGCATCCGCGGCGGCACCCGGCTGAACAGCGAGATCGAGGAGGGTCACAAGACGACGCTCCTGTGCCACCTCGGCAACATCGCGCACCGCACGGGCAAGCGCCTCGTGTGCGACCCGGCGCGGAAGGGCGCCATCACCAACGACGAGGCCGCCCAGCGCATGTGGGCGCGCGAGTACGCCCCCGAGTGGACCCCGCGGGTGTAACAATGCCGCACCCGCGCTGCACGCTGCTGCCGCTCCCGGACCACCAGGTCGCGTTCCTGGTGGACGGGGCGGAACGACTGCGCTGGCACTTCGGGCCGCAGTATCCGCGGCCGTTCTTCTACCCGCTCGCCGGACCGAGCGGGCTGTCGCTGACGCGGATGGGGCACCCCGGCGCGCCGGACCACGACCACCACCGCTCCGTGTGGTTCGCGCACGAGAAGGTCGCCGGCGTCAACTTCTGGGGCGACACCGGCACCGCCCGCGTGCGCCAGAAGCAATGGCTGGCCTACGACGACGGCGACACGGAAGCGGTCATGGCCGTGCGCCTCGGCTGGTTCGACGGTCACGACCCGCGCGAACTGCTGACGCAAGACCTGTTCGCCGCCGTCATTCCCGGGCCGGGGCGCGAGACGTTCGTCGAGTTGCAGACTACGTTCCGCCCGACCGCGAACCAGCTCGAGTTCGCCAAGACGAACTTCGGCTTCCTCGCGGTGCGCGTGGCGAAGGCGATCTCGGCGCACTTCGGCGGCGGCACGCTCACCAACAGCGACGGCGCGGCCGGCGAGCCGGCGGTCTTCGGCAAGCCGGCGCGGTGGGTGGACTACAGCGGCGAGCAGCCGGGCGGGCACCGCGAGGGCGTCACGTACTTCGACCACCCGACGAACCCCGGTCACCCGGCGGCGTGGCACGTCCGCGAGGACGGGTGGATGGGCGCGTCGGCCTGCTTCGCCGGGCCGCGGACGACGACGCAGGCCGAGCCGTTGACGCTCCGTTACCTCCTCCACGCCCACGCCGGGTTGCTCGACGCGAGGCGGGCGGAGGACGTGTTCGCCGAGTTCGGAAAGCGCCCGCCGTTTGAACTCGTGCGGGCGCCCGGCCGCCACGTCACCTGGGGCGCCCGCCGCCGTGCCTGACGCCGGTGGGTGTCCCTTTCGATTTCGCCAACGGAACGTGAGGCCGCGGGGTGTCGGGCGAATCCGCGGCTCGCGCCGCGGCCTCACGCCCGGAGCGACTGACGCCACAATCGACCCCGGGCGGCAGTGGCACGACCGGGCGGCCGTCGCCGCGCCGGTCGTCATTGCGGTGGGACGGCTGAGCGGTCAGCGGTCCGGGAATGTCAGCGCCTCGCCGCCGTCGCGCGTGATGGCGGCGCGGATCGTCGCCTCATCCGTCTTCGCCCGGACGAAGCGGACGCTGCCGTCGGCCATCCCGGCCAGGAACCCCGGGCCGTCCTTCTCGCCGAGCTGCGGTAGCGGGCGCTTGCCGTCGTAGGCGAGTACGTCCGGGGCGTACCACGGTACCGCCTCGCCCGCCTCCACCACCGCGAACGTATTCGAGGTGCCGTCGGAGATGGTGGCGATTGACGGCCCGCGCTCGCCCTCGGCGAGCCACGGGCGGCCCCCCTTCGGCTCCGTTTTCTTCGGCAGCGTGAACGACCGCCAGTAGGTGTGCCCCTTCGGCGCCGGCCGCCCCGGAACCTCGAAGACCTTCGGCATCTCCGCCTTTTCCAGGATCGCCTTGTTCCGCGGGTTGTCCCACGGGAGTTGCATGTCGAGCTGTCGGTAGAGCTGGTCCTGCTCGATGAACGGCAGGATCTGGACGCGCCAGCTCCACGCCGTCTTCCGGTCCGGCCCCACGTCGCCGGGGAAGAAACCGTAGGTGTCGTGGGCGTTGTGCAGGCCGAGGAGGACCTGCTTGAGGTTGTTCTGCGCCTCGGCGTTCCGCCGCGCCACGGCGACCTGCTTCGGCAGCGCCGCGACGAGCCTGGCGATCGCCTCGCCGCCCGGCTTGTCGCCGGTGGCGACGACGGTCGCCTCCTTCACCTCGACCTTCGCCGACTTGAACAGCTCGGCGCCGGCGGCGAAGAGCGCCCCCGGGAGCACGCCGTGCTCGCCGCGCCCCGCCTCCCGCTTCGCCTCGGCTGCCGCCGAGGCGGCCAGTTCGGCGAGCGCTTCCTCGACCACCGGCCCGGCCCGGCGGGCGTCCTCCGGGGTCGGGAAGGTGAGCGCGAGGCGCGTCTTCAACCCGCCGGCCTCCAGGTCGGCCGTCAGCATGGCGCCGGTCGCGCGGAGGGCCGATGCGTACGGCGCGACGCCGGCGCCCTCGTGGCCGAACAGCCGGTTAAGCTGCCGCACGTCCAGCCCGGCGCTGACCGTCGAGGTGCCGGCCGCGGCCAGCGCCGGGGCGAGGGCGCCGTCCGCCTGTCGGTTGAGGAGCTGGGCGGCGAGGACCGTTGCGGTCCGCCCCTCGTCGCGCCCGCCGTCGGGGAGGAGGATCAGTGTCCGCTCGTCGCCCAGCACGGCCACGCCGAACGGGCCACCGGGCGGGAGCTTGAGGATGTTCCCGGCGCGAGTGACGCGCCGTCCGTCCGGGTGCCGATCCCCCGCCAGGTTCTTGACGACCCGGGCCTCGTTGTACGGCCGCCTCGTCGTCACCAGCACCACCGGCCCGGGGTCGCGCCCGCCGCCGAGGTCCGGTAGGTACACCGTCACCCGCGCCAGGTCGGCCGGGGCGACGCCGATGAGTGGTTCGAGCGTCGCCTCCTTCTGGCCCGCGAACCACTCCTGCATCGGCTTCAACGTGGGGTCGTCCCACAGCTTCGCCACGTCCACAGACACGACCAGAAAGCCGTTCGGCGGCACCGCGGCGAGCGCTTTCGGCGCGGCCGGGGCAGGTGGGCCGACGCCCGGCGGCTGGGCGGCCGGGAGCAGCGCGGCCCCGACCAGGATCGCAACGACCGCCAGCGTGAGTCGTCGGAGCGCAGGCATGGAGAGCCCTCGTGGTGTCACCGGCCCGGGAGAGCGAGCACTTCCCCGCCGCCGACGGTGATCGCGCCGCGGAGTGTCGCGTTGTCGAGGGCGGCGCGGCGGAAGGTGCGCGTACTGCCGTCGCCGAACAGGGCGGCGAACGTGCCCGCCGGGCCGCCGAGCCGCGGCAGCGGGAGGCGGCTGTCGTAGGGGAGGTCGTCCGGCTTGGCCCACGGCACGGCCTCGGCCGCCTCGACCACCATGATCGTGTTCGAGAGTCCGTCGGTGACCGTGGCCAGTGTCGGCCCCTTCGACTGGCCGTCGATCAGCCACGCGCGCTTCTCGCCGGCGTCCTTCGGGCTGGTGAAGCTGCGGAAGTACGTCTCCCACGGCTGGTTCGCGGGCCGCCCGGGCGACTGGTAGGTGCGGACGATCGTCTGCGACAGCGCCTTGTTCGTCGGCCCGTCCCACGGCTCGTCGAGCTTGAACCGCTTGTGCAGCGCCACCTGCTCGATGAACGGCAGGATGTGGACGCGCCAGCTCAGCAGCGCGTTGCCGTCCTTGTCGTAGCTGTTCCCCGGGGCGTAGCTGTACGTGTCGTGGTAGGCGTGGATGGCGATGCCGATCTGCTTCAGGTTGTTCTCCGACGCCGACGGGCCGCGCGCCGCCAGCGCCGCGTCCGGGACCGCCATCAGCACCCGGCCGACGGCCTCCTCCAGCTTCACCTCGGCCGTGCCGACGAGCGCGGTGCCCTCGGCACGGACCTTCGCGTCGGTCATCGTCTTTGCCACCAGCTCCAGCAGCGGGCCGGGGTACGTGTTCGCCCCCGTCTGCTGCGCCTCGGCCTTCTTCTGCTGGGCCTTCGCGTACCCGGCGAGCTCGCGGAACCGGGCCGTCAGTACCGGTGCCGCGGCCTTCGCGGCGGCGTCGGTCGGGAATCGGGCGCGGAGCTGGAGCGACGCTTCGTCGCGTGCCAGATCGACGGTGAGGACGGCGTTTTTCGCCTCGAGGAGCGGCCCGCCGACCGGCAGCGGCAGCCCGTCGAGGACCGCCCCGTCCACGCCGACGGTCAGGGTGTGAGCGCCGGCGGCGGTCCGCAGGGCGGGAAGGATCGCGGCGATCGGGTCGAGCTTCGTCGGGTCGGCGCCGGCCGGCGCGAGCAGGACCGTCTTCGCGTCCACGGGGTGGACGAACGCGAACTCGCCCCCGGTGACCGGCACGGCCTTCCCGACCGGCCGGGCGGCCGCGGCGCCGGGGCGGGAGAGGGCCTTCGCCACCGCCGCCGGGTCGATCGCCTTGCGGCCGGTGAGCGCGACGAACGGCAGCTCGGGGACGGACGGGTGCCAGAACAGCGCGAGGCGGTCGAGGTCGGCCGGCGCGAGCCCGACCATCGACTGCACGGCCCACGCGAACTCCAGCTTCCCACGGGCCTCGCGGGCGGGGAGGAGTGCCTTGTGGTCCCACAGCGCGGCGACGTCGAGCGCCGCGAACGCCTTCACCCCGGCGGGTATTCCGGCGTCGGCCTTCGGCTCGACCTTTGGGGCGGGCTGGCCGAGCGCGACCGCGGCGGCGAGCGCGAGGGCCGACGAGCCGGTCAGCCGGCGGATGGGGGTCATGGGGCGCTCCGTGGCGACGTGTCGAGGCCGGTGCCCACCGGGGATGCTACCGCACCCCGCCGGCGCGTGCAACGACCCCGGCCACCGACAGGACGCCGGAGCGGGGCGGGCATTTCAGGGTGCATCGACCAAAGTAGCCGGCACACTCCGTGTGCCGGCTACCTTCGAGCCACTATGCACCACTAGTAGGCGTGCTTCTGCTTCGAGAAGATCATCCGCCAGACGGTCAGGAACATGATGCGGATGTCGAACAACGGGTTCCAGTGGGTGATGTAGTACAGGTCGAACTGGACGCGGCGGCGGAGCGACGAGTTGCCGCGCCAGCCGTTCACCTGCGCCCACCCGGTCATCCCCGCCTTCACCGCGTGGCGGGCCATGTAGTTCGGGATCGTCTTGCGGAACCGGCTCACGAACACCGGCCGTTCCGGCCGCGGGCCGACGAGGCTCATGTCACCCTTGAGCACGTTGAACAACTGCGGCAACTCGTCCAGGTTCGTCGCCCGCAGGATCGTCCCGAGGCGAGTCTTGCGCGGGTCGTTCGCGCCGGTCATCTGCGCGCCCGCGGCCTCGGCGTCCACGCGCATGCTGCGGAATTTGAGCATGTGGAACGACCGCCCGTTCAGCCCGCAGCGCTCCTGGCGGTACAGCACCGGGCCGGGGCTCGTGAGCTTCACCAGCACGGCAATCACCGCCATTAGCGGGGCGAGGAGCACGAGCGCGACGGTGGCGAGGAGCACATCCATCACCCGCTTCACGACCACATTCAACCCGTGGTGCGGGCTCTCCCGCAGGCCGATCACCGTCATCCCGTGCAGGCTCGTCGTCGTCAGCCCGAACCCGGCCAGCGTCGGTACGTCGGCGATCAGCCGGACGTCCACGACGGTCTCGGAGAGGGCGGCGAAGACGCGGCGGGCGTCCGGGTAGCGGTTCAGCGGCAGGGCAATGAACACGTGCTCGACGTGGTGGCGCACCACCAGCTCGGGCAGCTCGTCGATGCGGCCGACGACGGGCAGGTCGGTGGGGCATTTGCCCGGGTCGTCCTCGACGTGGCCGACGGTCTGGATGCCGGTCCAGTTGAGGTGGCGGAGGGTGCGGGCGGTGCGGCGGGCGAGCCGACCGGTGCCGACGATGATGGCGTGGCTCTGGTTGACCCCGCGCCGCCGCAGTGCCCGCACCGCCTCCCACGACGCCCGCCGCAGCACCACGATGGCGCTGAACGCCGCCGCCGTGAACAGCACCATCACCACCCGCGACTCGTACTGCGCGTGCCGGGCGAAGCTGGTCGCCATGACCGCGAGCGCCATCAGCCCCACGCCGCGGGCGACGGCGACGAGTTCCTCGCGGAACCGCCGCATCCGGTGGACCTCGTACATCCCCGCCAGCCGGTAGCAGACCAGCGCGAGCAGCGCGACCAGCGGCAGGTTCTCGACGTACTGGTCGAACTCGGGGACGGGGTGGAAGACGGGGATGAGGTCGGTGCGGAAGCGGAGCCAGTACGCGAGCAGCCACGCGGCGCCGGTGAGGGCGAGGTCGCCGAACAGGAACCAGGCGGCGAGCGGCTGACTGGTTCGATTAGTCATTCGTTACCCACCGCGGGGCCAGTGAGGAGGGGGGAGTGGGGAGTGCGGAGAAGAGGGTGCTGCTCCTCCTCACTCCGCACTCCCCGCTCCCCCTCTGTCCGGGGCGGGACAGTACCAACCCCCGCCGGGGGTGTCAATCGGGCTAGAATGCCCCCACCACCCCGCCCGCGGAGCCTTCCCGTGTTGACCGCCGATCAACTCCTCGCCCGCCTGTACGCCCTTCGGAAGGACTACGCCGACGACCCCGAAGACGAGACGTATCAGGCATTGCACCATGCGTTTCTGTTCATCTCGTACAACATGGCCGGGTTCAAGGACTACATTCGTGCCGAAGCCGAAAAGGCCGCGAATGATTAGCGCCGCATAGTGGCTCGAAAGTAACCGGCACACGGAGTGTGCCGGTTAGTTTGGCCCCGGCGAACGGCCGGCGTGAGCGGGCCGGTCGTTGGTCCAAGTGCCTGGACCATCGACCGGCCCGCTCACGGGTGGGCATGGGCAGGCAACGGGGCGGGTAGAGTGGGGTTGAGGTGTCGGGTGTGGCCCCACCGACTCCGCCGCGGCCCGGACCGCGGCCGAGGTATCAGGATTCGGCGCACACACCCGGACTGT
>JAFKFQ010000307.1 GCA_017308215.1 bacterium
ACGGACTGGGGAGGAAGACACAGTCCGGGTGTGTGCGCCGAGTCCGAAACTCCTGCCGCGGTCCGGGCCGACAACAGGGACGGTGGGGCCACACCCGACACCTCAACCCCAGTCTACCGGCCCCGTTGCCTGCCCACCCCACCCCGGGGTGGGGATCGGCTGACGGAGCGGACCGGTCGCCGGAGGTGCCGAAACTCACCGGCGCGCGGGCGGTTGGGGTTGCCGGGGTTTTGTGGGTGTGGTAGTACCCCAGGGCAACCCGGGTTACCCGCCCCGCGAGGCCGCATGAAAACGACCGCCGCCGTCCTGGTCGAGCTCGCCCGCCCGCTCGAACTCGTTGACCTCGACGTACCCGCGCTGAAGCCCGGCCAGGTGCTCGTCGAGGTAGCGTACAGCGGCGTGTGCCACACCCAGGTCGGCGAGGCGCGCGGCCACCGCGGCGAGGACAAGTTCCTGCCGCACTGTCTCGGGCACGAGGGGAGCGGCGTCGTCAGTGAGTGCGGCGCCGGCGTCACCAAGGTGAAGCCCGGTGACCGGGTGATCCTGTCGTGGATCAAGGGGTCGGGCCTCGACGTGCCCGGCACCGTCTACGACTGGAACGGCCGCAAGGTGAACGCCGGCGGCATCACCACCTTCGCCACCTATTCCGTCATCAGCGAGAACCGACTCACCGTCGTCCCCGAAGGGATGTCGCTGCGGCTGGCGGCACTCGTCGGGTGTGCGGTGCCGACCGGCGCCGGGGTGGTGTTCAACACCGCCCAGCCGCGGCCGGGGCAGAGCGTCGTGGTGTTCGGCGCCGGCGGGATCGGCAGCTGCGCCGTCGCCGCGGCGGCGCTGTCGGGCTGCACGCCGGTGATCGCCGTGGACGTGAACGCCGACAAGCTCGCGCTGGCGAAGCGGCTCGGGGCGAGCCACACGGTCAACGCCAAGGCGGCGGACCCGGTCGCGGAAATCCTCAAGCTGTGCAAGGGCGGTGTCGATTTCGCCATCGAGGCGACGGGCGTTCCCGCCGTGATGAAGCAGGCGATGGCGTGCGTGCGCTCGCAGGGCGGGACGGCGGTGGTCGTCGGCAACGCCCGGTTCGGCAGCACGCTCGACCTCGACCCGCGCGAACTCAACCAGGGGAAGCGGTTGTTCGGTACGTGGGGCGGCGACAACGTGCCGGACCGCGACTACCCGCGCTACTGCAAGCTCCTCGCCGCCGGCCGCCTCGACCTCGACCCGCTGATGACCGGCGGGTACGGCCTCGCCGACGTGAACCGGGCGCTCGACGACCTGGAGCGCGGCGCGGCGAACCGGCCGATCCTGGAGATCGGCGCCGCGGCCGCGACGAAGGCGGCGTAACGGGCGGCTGGAAAGTAGTAGGCACGCTCCGCGTGCCGTAGTTGAACAAAGGAACGGCACGCGGAGCGTGCCTACTACTTTCCAGCCGCCGCTGTAAGCAGCAGAGGAGCACGGATGCTCGTCGGGCTCGACTTCGACAACACGATCGTCTGCTACGACCGCCTCTTTCACCGGCTGGCCGTCGAGCAGGGGCTGGTTCCCGAGTCACTCGCGGCGACGAAGGGCGCCGTGCGCGACCACATCCGCGCGATCGGCCGCGAGCCCGAGTGGACGGCGATGCAGGGCGTCGGCTACGGCCCGCGTATCTCGGACGCCGAGCCGTTCCCCGGGGTCAAGGACTTCCTCCGGGCGTGCAAGGCCGCGGGTATCGAAGTGGCGGTCGTCAGCCACAAAACGAAGCACCCGTACCTCGGCCCGGCCTACGACCTGCACGCCGCCGCGCACACATTCCTGACGACGCACGGCTTCTACGACACCGCCGACACCGGGCTGTCGCCGGGGCGCGTGTACCTGGAACTCACCAAGCAGTCGAAGCTCGACCGCATCGGCGCGCTCGGCTGCGACGTGTTCTTGGACGACCTGCCCGAGTTCCTCGGCGAGCCGTCGTTCCCGGTGAAGCCGCGGAAGGTGCTGTTCGACCCCGCCGCCGCCAACGCCGACCGCGCCGACTACACGCGCGTGACGAGCTGGGCCGCGGTGCAGGCCCTCGTGCTCGGTGGCAAGGAGGCGCGATGGGCGGCGTAGACCCGAAGGCCGTCGCCGCCCTCGCGGACGCCGCCGGGGTCGGCCCGGCGACCGCCGTGCTGCCGCTCGCCGGCGGCGCGAACAACCGCGTCTTCCGGCTCGACACCGCCACCGGCCCGGTGCTGCTGAAGTCGTACTTCCGCCACCCGGACGACCCGCGCGACCGCCTCGGCGCCGAGTGGGCGTTCGGCCGCTACGCGTGGGACGCCGGCGTCCGCGGCGTGCCACGCCCGCTCGCCGCCGACCCCGCCGCCGGGCTCGCGCTGTACGAGTACGTCCCCGGCCGCCCGCTCCACGGCACGACCGCGACCGAGGCGGACGTCGACGCCGCGATCGACTTCGTGCGCGACCTCCACGCCGCGAAGGACCGGGGCGGCGCCGCCGCGCTGCCGCGCGCGTCCGAGTCGTGCTTCAGCCTCGACGACCACTTCGCCACCGTGGCACGCCGCGTCGAGCGGCTGCGGTCGCTGCCGGTCGGCGGCGTGTCCGACGTGGCCGCGGCCGGGTTCGTGGACGCGGAGATCGCTCCCGCGTGGCGGTCCGTGCTCGGGCTCGCCCGCGCCGCCGCGGCGGCGTTCGGGCTGCCGCTCGACCGCCCGCTCGCGCCGGCCGACCGCTGCGTGTCGCCGTCCGACTTCGGGTTCCACAACGCGCTGCGCGAGCCGGCGGGCCGGCTGCGGTTCATCGACTTCGAGTATGCCGGGTGGGACGACCCGGCGAAGCTCGTGTGCGACTTCTTCTGCCAACCCGCCGTCCCCGCCCCGGCCGCGGCGTTCGACCGCTTCGCCGCCGCCGTCGGCGGGTGCTACGCCGAGCCGCTGGCGTTCCAGGCCCGCGCCGCGCTGCTCCTCCCGGTGTACCGGGTGAAGTGGGTGTGCATCATGCTCAACGAGTTCCTGCCGGTCGGCGGGAGCCGGCGGGCGTTCTCGGGCTCTGTAGCCGAACACGAAAGCCGCAAGGCCGCCCAACTCGGCAAGGCCCGCGCCGCGCTCGCGGCCGTCGTCCAACCCAGTCCCCCGATGCGGAAGGTCGCATGAGCAAGGTCGTCGTCCTCGGCGCGAATTCGTTCTCCGGGCAGGACTTCGTGGACCTGCTCCTGGACGACCCGCAGTACACGGTGATCGGCGTCAGCCGGTCGCCCGAGCGGTCGAGCCTGGCGCTGCGTTACCGGCTGCGGAAGGATCTGTCGAAGTACCGCTACCACGCGCTCGACATGAACCGCGACATGGGCAAAATCCTCGCCATGCTCGACGAGGAGAAGCCCGACGCGATCGTGAACTTCGCCGCGCAGAGCGAGGTAGCGCCGAGCTGGGACCACCCCGAGCACTGGTTCCAGACGAATACCGTGGCGCTGGCGTACCTCGTCAACCACCTGCGGAAGCAGAAGTACCTCAAGCGCTACGTCCACATCTCATCGCCGGAAGCCTACGGGACGTGCGTCGGGAACGTGACCGAGGAGTCGCCGCTGAACCCGAGCACGCCCTACGCGGCGTCGAAGGCGGCGGCGGACTACCTGCTCAAGACCTACGCGAAGCAGTACGGCTTCCCGCTCCTCACCGTGCGTGCGACGAACGTGTACGGGGCGCGGCAGCAGTTGTTCAAGATCATCCCGCGGTCGGCGATCTACGTGAAGATCGGCCGGATGATCGAGCTGCACGGCGGCGGCCGGGCGGTGAAGTCGTACATCCACATCCGCGACGTGTCGCACGGAGAGAAGCTGATCCTGGAGCGCGGCCGCGTCGGCGAGCTGTACCACATCTCGCCGGACGAGGGCGTGGCGGTGCGCGACGTGGTGCGGACGATCTGCGACCGCCTCGGCAAGCGGTTCGAGGACGCGACCCGTACTGTGGACGAGCGCCCCGGCCAGGACGCGGCGTACGTCATCGACTCGACGAAGATCCGCACCGAGCTCGGCTGGAAGCCGCAGGTGTCGCTCGACGCCGGGCTCGGCGAAGTGGTGCAGTGGGTCAACGACTACTGGCCTGAGATCCAGAGCCAGACGCTCGAGTACCGCCACGCGGCGTAAACGCCCCCTTTCCCACGGACGGGACGCATGGCCACCTGCCGCACCTGCCGCCGCGACGGCATCGCCGACTGGCTCGACTTCGGGCCGCAGACGCTCACCAACCGGTTCCTCCGGTCGGCGGGCGAGGTGGAGTACGCGCACCCGTGCAAGCTCGGCGTGTGCCGGCGGTGCGGCACCATCCAGCTCGAATCGCCGGTGCCGGTCGCCGAGATGCGGCCGCGGTTCGACTGGATCGTTTACAACGAGCCGGAGGCGCACCTCGACGAGGTCGCCGGCGTGCTCCGCGGGCTGCCCGGCGTCACGCCGGCGAGCACGGTCGGCGGGCTGACGTACAAGGACGACTCGACGCTGAAGCGGCTCAACGCGCTCGGCCTGCCGAACACCTGGCTCGCGCACGCCCGCGACGACCTCGGCGTCGAAAGCCCGCTCGGCGGCATCGAGTCGATCCAGGCCGCGCTGACGCCGGCGACGACGGACCGGCTCGTGGCGAAGTACGGTCGCCCGGACGTCCTGCTCGTCCGCCACGTCCTCGAGCACAGCTACGACATTCACCAGACGCTCGCCGCCGCGAAGGCGGTGGTGAAGCCGGGCGGGTACGTCCTGTTCGAGATGCCCGACGTGCGCAAGGCGCTCGAGCGTTCCGACTACACGACCGTGTGGGAGGAGCACCTGTTCTACTTCACCCCGGCGACGCTCCGGCAGTTGTTCGCCGCGACCGGCTGGGGTGTGGCGTACCTAAAGCGCTTCTACTTCTCACAGGAAGACGTGCTCCTCGCGGTGGTACAGCCGGACGCGGTACCGCCCGGCGACGCGATCAGCCCGCGCGAGCTCGAGTACGAGGTGACCCGGGCCGAGAGCTTCCTCCGCGCCTTCCCGCGCGTCCGCGACCGCATCCGCGAGACGGTCACGCGCTTCACCCGCGCCGGCAAGAAGGTCGCCATGCTCGGCGCCGGGCACCTCAGCGGCGCGTTCATCAACCTGTACGACCTCGACGGCCACATCGACTTCGTGGCCGACGACAACCCGAAGAAGCACGGGCTGTTCATGCCCGGGTCGAAGGCACCGATCCTGCCGTCGTCGGAGCTCGTGGCCCGCAACATCGGCCTGTGCCTGATGACGGTGCGGGCCGAGATCGAGGCGGCGGTGGCGGCGAAGAACGCGGCGTTCACCGCCCGCGGCGGGGTGCTGGCGTCGATCTTCCCCGAGAGCCCGATGTCCCTGGACGCACTCGGCCGGTCGGCCGGAAAGGCGGCGTGACGTGCCGATCACGATGAAGTCGGACGAGGTGTTCCAGGCGACCGGCGGGGTCG
>JAFKFQ010000308.1 GCA_017308215.1 bacterium
GTCCGCCGCCCTCCGCGGAGGAAGCCACGACGAGCGCGTCCTGGAATTCGCCGACGTTCTGGCGTGGCTGGCGACCCTGGCGAACATCGCTGGCGTAGACCTGGAAGAGGCCGTGGCGCGCAAGTACGGTGGCGGCTGTCCCGGGTGCGGGCGGACGCCGTGCGCGTGCGGGACGGCAGAAAAACCTTGAACGGGTGAGGGGATGAAGGGGTGAAACGGGTGACGAACGGGCGGTCTTCACCCGTTCACCCCTTCATCCCCTCACCCCTTCACGGCCGCCGGAATCCGTGAGGGAGTCCCGCGTTGGCTCGCGTCCTTCTCTCGATCGCTCTCCTCCTCACCCTGGCCGCGCCCGGCCGCGCCGCCGACGCGCCGAAGGTCGTCATCACCTCCGCCCGCGTCGGCCTTCCCGCGGTCGCACCCGATGCCGCGCCCGTCGCACGGTTCGCCGCGTGGGCGCCGGTGTACGTCGATCTGCAAGTCCTCGAAGCGATCCCCGAGCCGGTCGAGCTCGTCGTCGAATCGCCGGATGCCGACGGGGTGACGACCCGCCTCGCGGTGCTGCTCGACCTGACCGGCGTGACGGCGGGAACGACCGTCGCCGCCCGCGACCTGCCGCGGTTCGCCTACGTCCGCCCCGCGGCCGCGGCCGCGGACACGACCGTCACCGTGCGGGTGAAGGGCGTGCCGATCTCCGAGCCGTTCCGCGTCAGTACACTGCGGCCGAAAGACCCGCTCACCTA
Source organism: bacterium (assembly GCA_017308215.1). Classification (GTDB taxonomy): domain Bacteria; phylum Planctomycetota; class Planctomycetia; order Gemmatales; family Gemmataceae; genus Urbifossiella. The sequence goes on from JAFKFQ010000308.1 coordinate 744, forward strand.
CGTCGTCCTCGGCCTCGGCAGCCGGCTCCCGGGGTTCGACCTGCCGCGCCCGGCGGCGGCCGAGGGCGAGGCGCCGCCGGCGAACGCCCCCCTCCGCGGCGGGCGCGTCGAGGTCGCGGCCGTCACCGACCTGCCGCTGCTGCCGGACCACTGGGTCGGGTACGACGCCGCGGACGTCGTCGTCCTCACCACGGCGTCCGGCGACCTGTTCGGGCGGTTGTTCTCGCCGGCCGGCGACCGCAAGCGCGAGGCGCTGCTGGAGTGGGTTCGTCGCGGCGGGCGGCTGGTCGTGTCGGCCGGCGAGAAGGCGCCGCTCCTCGGGGCGCACCCGGCGGCGCGCGCCATCCTCCCGGCGGGGCCGAAGGCCGAGCCGGTCCGCACGACGAACCGCCTGCCGCTCTACTGGTCGGCGCGCGAGACGAGCCAGACGAGCACGATGGCGGGGAACCTCGCCACGCTCGGCGCCGGATTTCCGGTGGCGAACCTCGAACCGACCCGCCCCGGCCGCGTCCTCATCCCGCCGCCGGCACGCCAGGCCGACGACAAGGACATCGTCGCCGCGCAATCCGGCTTCGGCCTCGGCCGCGTCACGCTGATCGCGTTCGACCTCGACCGCCCGCCGTTCACCGAGTTCGCGTCGCGCGCCGAGTTCTGGGACTGGGTGCTGCGCGAGGGCGGAGCCAGCCGCGCGTCGGTCGGCTCGGAAGGCAAGCCACGCCCGCCCGCCGCCGGCCCGACCGACGACGAGGACGAGTTGGCCGTCGCCCTCCGCACGCACGTGGACACGTTCGACGGCGTGCCGGTGGTGTCGTTCGGCTGGGTGGCGGTGCTCATCGCCTTCTATCTCGTGCTGATCGGTCCGGTCGAGTACTACGTCCTCAAGCGCGTCCTCGGCCGGGTCGAACTGACGTGGCTCACGTTCCCGCTCATCGTCGTCACGGTGTCGCTGCTGGCGTACTGGAGCGCGGCTGCGGTCAAGGGGCATGACCTGCGGGTGAACTCCGTCGAGGTGATCGACGTGTTCCCCGAAGCGGGCGGCGGGCGCGTCTACGGCACCAGCTGGTACAGCGTGTTCAGCCCGCGCATCGACGCCTACGCGGTGGGCGTGTCGCCGGCCGAGAAGTGGGCCGCCCCCGGCGCCGACGGCGACCCGGTGCTAGGCTGGGTGGGGGGGCCGCGCGGCGGGCGGGCGAGTCTGCTCCGCCGCCGCTACGAGGTCCGCACCGGGCCGGGCGAGGTGGGCGACGGGTTCGCGGGCATGCCGATCCAGGTGTGGTCCACGAAGGCGTTCAGCGGCAACTGGGCGGCTCCGCTCGACCCGGCGGCGCCGGTCGTCGAGGCGAAGCTGGAACACCCGCCGGGCGACCCGGCGAAGGCTATCGGCACGTTCCTGACGCGGATGCCGTTCCCGGAGCTGACGGACGCGGTGGCGTTCTACGCCGGGCAGGCGTACCCGCTCGGTACGCTAGTACCCGACCAGGAGGTGCGGCTGGTGCTCGACCGCGGCCAGCCGGCGACGCAGTTCCTCCAGGAGCGGGGCGGCCTCGCCGACCTGCTCCCGCGCCCCCCGGGCGCCGACCGCGGTGTGAAAGCCGGCGAGGCGCCGGTCCGCGACGCGGCGAAGGGGCTTCCCCTGTGGGGCGTACTGTTCCACGAGGCGGCCCTGCGGAACGACGAAGGTGTGATCCCGCGGAACGCGTCGCTGCGGCGGCTCGACCAGTCGTGGCGGCTGAGCCCGGAGCACCGCGGCGAGGTGATCGTGGTGGCGCGGGCGCCGGTGGCCAGTGGCCGGACTGCCGATCTGACCGGCGGTCCGGGCTCGGCGGCACGGCTGTGGCTAAAGGCGCTGCCGGGCGACGGCCTGCGCCCGGCGCTGCCCGGCGTCGGGCGGGCGGAGACCTATGTGCGGGTGTATCTGCCGGTCAAGTAGCGACCGGAGAATGGACGGGATAACCGGATGAACGGGATGTGACGCCGGTCTTCGGTTCGGCATCCTGCTCATCGGGTTATCCCGTCCATCCCCCGGCTGCCGTTCTTCGAGGTGGCGATGATCGAGACCAACGACCTGACCAAGAAGTACGGCGACCTGTACGCGCTGGAGCGGCTCACGATCAAGCTCGGGCAGGGCGACGTGTACGGGTTCATCGGCCCGAACGGAGCCGGCAAGACGACCACCATGCGCATCCTCGCCACGCTCCTCAACCCGAGCTGGGGCGAGGCGAGCGTGTGCGGGTACAGCATCTACACCGGGTCGAAGGAGATCCGCCGGGCCATCGGCTACATGCCCGACTTCTTCGGCGTGTACGACGACATGAAGGTGACCGAGTACCTCGAGTTCTTCGCCGCCGCGTACCGCATCCAGGGGCCGGCGCGGCGCAAGAAGGTCGATCAGGTGCTCGACTACGTGGACCTCGGCTACAAGCGCGACGCACTGGTGACGAGCCTGAGCCGGGGGATGACGCAGCGCCTCGGCCTCGCCCGCGTGCTGCTCCACGACCCGCAGGTGCTCCTGCTCGACGAGCCGGCGAGCGGCCTCGACCCGCGGGCGCGGATCGAGATGCGAGAGCTCATCAAGCGTCTGCGGCAGGAGGCGAAGACGATCATGGTGTCGTCGCACATCCTCCCGGAGCTGGCCGACATCTGCAACAAGATCGGGATCATCGAGCGCGGCAAGCTGATCTTCAACGGGTCGGTGGACGACGCCATCCGCCAGGTGCGCGGGAACGCGACGTTCACCGTGTCGGTCGGCGACCGCAACGCCGAGGCGGCGGCGAAGCTGGCGACCTACCCCGAGGTGCTGGCGGTGAAGCCGGACCCGAAGACCGGCCAGCTCGACGTACGACTGAAGGACGGCCACGAGGACGGCAGCTTCCTCCCCGAGCGGCTGATCCGCGACGGCTACCGGCTGAAGGCGTTCAAGGAGAAGGAAGTGAACCTGGAGAACGTGTTCATGGAGATCACGAAGGGGATCACGAACTGAGTCGGAGTGAGTGCGAGCGAAGACCCCTATTGAAGCCCGGGGACGGCCGTCCCCGGGGGCGCGTCGAACCGCCCCCGCAAGTACACGTCCGCCCCACTCATTTCCGCCGCGAACTCGCCCGCCCGCAGCGCGGCCGCCATCGTCTCCACGCCCAGCCCGCCCGTCACACCGGTAGCGTGGGCGCCGCCGACCAGCACCGGCGCGACGAACGCGTGCAGCTCATCGACCGCCCGCGCGTCGAGGAACGCGCCGTGAACGCCGGCGCCCCCTTCAACGAGGACGTGTGTCATTCGCCGCCGCCCGAGTTCCGCCAGTACCGCATCTACTGACAGTCCGCCGTCGCCGGCGGGAAGCGCTACCACCTCCGCCCCGTCGGCCGCCCACCCGGCGAGCGCCGCCTCGTGCCCCGCGGCGGTGAACACGACTACCGGCGCCTCGCGCGCCGTCGCGCGCAGCCGGCACCGCTCCGGTAACCTCCCCGATGCGGTCAGTACCACCCGCGCCGCGGTGCGCGGCCCCGGCGGGCGTGCGGTCAGGAGCGGGTCATCAGACTCGACCGTGCCGCGCCCCACGAGCACCGCATCGACCACCCCGCGCAACTCGTGGACGCGCCGCCGCGACTCCTCGCCGCTGATCCACTTCGAGTCGCGGGTGCGGGTGGCGGTCTTGCCGTCGAGCGTCATCGCCCACTTGAGGTGCACCCACGGCCGCCCGGTGCGAAGGAGTTTCAGGTACGCCGCGTTCAGCCGTACCGCCTCCGCCTCGCACACCCCGACCTCGACCTCGACCCCCGCTTCCCGCAGCCGCGCCACCCCGCCGCCGGCGACCTTCGGGAACGGGTCGGCCGTCGCCGCGACGACGCGCCTCACCCCGGAAGCGACAACGGCGTCGGTGCAGGGCGGCGTCTTCCCGTGGTGGCAGCACGGTTCGAGCGTGACGGCGAGCGTCCCGCCGCGGGCGTGATCCCCGGCGATGGCGAGCGCGTGCACCTCGGCGTGCGGCCCGCCGAACCGCTCGTGCCACCCCTCGCCGACGACGGCACCGCCCGCATCGAGGACGACGGCGCCGACCATCGGATTGGGTTCGACGGAGCCACGGCCCTGCGCCGCGAGTGCGAGCGCCCGCCGCATGACGGGTTCGAGGGGGTGTGGGGTCACGGGTGGCCTCGCGGCGCGAACCGGCGGGCGGCGGGTGTGTCCTCACTGTAGCGGCCGACCCGTTCGTCTACCGGCCGAGGACGCCGGTTTTTCACACCGGAGGACGGGGTTCGACTCCCCGACGGGTTATTTCCGCGCGGCGGTTGAAACCGCCTGCCGAGCGGCTAGAATTCCGGTGGCTGAGCGCCGCACCCATAGCTCAACTGGATAGAGCATCGGTCTACGGAACCGAAGGTTGAAGGTTCGAATCCTTCTGGGTGTACTTGAAAACAAGGCATTTTGCGAAAGAGCGGTAGTCGAGTCCCCCACAATTCCCCCACAATTCAGCACAAGGGACGCCCCCCGATGAAGCTGACGCCAGAGCAAATCACGACCGTCAAGGACTGGTTGGTTACCAAGAAGGTCCACAACCAGTGCCCGGCCTGCGACAGTCGGAACGTTCTCGTTGTTGACTCCCTCTCGCTGGTTCCCGATGCCGGCAAGCCTGGAGCGGTTGCCGAGTCCAGCGGGAG
>JAFKFQ010000309.1 GCA_017308215.1 bacterium
CACGAGCCGCGGCGTCACACGGACACCGCCCAGGCGTCCGTACCAACGACCAGCCGGCTGACGCCGGCCGTTCGCCACGTCGGGGCTGCGCACCCGACGAAAAGGCGAACGCCCGGGGTTACCCCCCGGGCGTCGTCTTTCTGTCCTCTACCCTCTCCCGCCTAGAACCGGATCGTGAACCCGGTGTTCAGGCCCATCAGCCAGAAGTCGTCCTGGTTGAAGATGACCGGGTGGACGAGCGGGCGGTTCGTGCCGTAGTTCGGGCTCAGCGGCACCGTAGCCGAGTTCACCAGCGTGCTGTACTCGGTGGACGGCCGGGCCACCTTGTCCACGTACAGGAAGTTGTACCCGACGTGCCACGTCAGGTTCCGGGTCACCGCCAGCCCGAGGTTCAGGTTGATCTCGGGGATGACCGTGAACTCGTCGTTGGTGAACCGGCCGATGGACGCGGCGTTGGCGTACAGCCCGCCGAACGCCCGCCCGCTCGGCAGCACCGCGGCGGTGCCGGTCGCGGCGAGCGGGACGGCCGCGGTCGTGGACGCCCCGATGTCGGTGAACCCGGCCACGGTGAGCGTCTCCCGCATGTGCCCGACGGCGACCTTACCGCTCAGCCCGAACGTAAACATCCCCCGCTTCACCTCACCCCGAATCCCGGACTGGAACCCGTTGAACTGGTTCCGGGTGCGGACCTCGTCCACAATCCGCACCGTGCTCCCGGCCGGGACGGTCAGCCCGCCGACGTTCACCGTGCCCGGGGTGACGACGGTGCCGACCACCGTCACCTGCCCGAACGGCCCGGTCGAGATGATCGGCGTCACGGTGCCGGCCGGGTTCAGGCTGGTCAGCGTCGTGACGCGGAACGTCTCGTTCAGCTCGAAGTACCGGTAGCCGGCGAGCACCTCGATCGTGCAGTTCGTCGAGCACCCGGGCTCGGACCGGTACAGGTTCAGCAGCGCGTCGGCCTCGACCGAGTACGCCTGGGTGGTGTTCGTGACCGACGCCAGCCCCGACCCGAGCGCCGGGCTCGCGACGACCAGGGTGGTGATCGCGTTCGGGTTGGCCGAGTCGCGGAACGGGCGGGCGAGCAGCGGGATGCCCGACGGCGAGGTCGCCTGGCGCACCCGGTCCACCCCCATCTCGGTGACGAACCCGGACGCCTCGAACCCGAACCGGCGGTCGGCGTCGCCGTAGAACCCGGCGGTCACGCGGCCGCCGTTGAGCGGGTTCACGTCGACGTTGCGGCCGCCGGCGAGGACCAGCGTGCTGCCGCGGCTCGGCAGACCGAAGTCGTTCGGGGCGCTGGTGGTCAGCAGCGGGAACGGCTGGCCCTGGCTCTTCGAGAACCACAGCAGGTACTCGAACGTGGACCAGAAATGCGGCACGTCACCGCCGCCACCCCCACCGCCGGCCCCACCACCCCCGGGCGCCGGCTGGAACAGCGGCGCGCCGTACGGTCCCGGAGGCGGGTACATCGGACCGGGGGGCGGGCCGAACCCGGCCATCGGGCCGAACCCTTGCGGGTCACCCGCCGGGCCGGGGGCGATCGGCGGCATGATCGACGGTGGCAACGACGGGTGACCCTGCGGGGCACCGAACCCCGGCGGCAGGCCGACCCCGGGCGGGATCGGGCCGGCCTGGACGGGGACCACGTCCCCGGCCGGGGCGACGGCCGCCGGCGGCGGGGGGTCGGCGGCGGGGGACTGTCCCCACGCACCCCCCGCTCCCACCGCCACCCCCGCGATTGTTCCGAACATCCCCTTACGCATGGCACGCTCCTGCTCGGCCTGCCGTGGCGGGACCAGGCGGCCGGTGGCCGGTCCATCCCCCAGTCCGGTGGTGTGGGGTGCGGCGCCGTGCCGCCCGGGCGTCCCCCCGACACCCCGCCCCCGAACACCACCTGGCGTCCTGCTAGCCGCTAGATTCGGCACGACCGACGCGCCGCCTTGAACGCGAATTCTGGGAAGACCGGTCGTGTGGGGCGTGCGGGTCGGCGGCCGAATTGCCCAGCTTCGCGCGCCTGCCACAGGGCGCTCGGGTCGGGGCGTCGCAGTGGTCGGTCTACCGGTCGATGTCGGGGCGCGAATCCCTGACGTGTGGGGTCCAGCGAACGGCCGGCGTGAGCCGGCTGGTCGTTGGTACGGTGGCCTGGAACGGCGACCGGTCACATCGCATGGTCCGCTCGGGCACCTGCACCACCGACCAGCCGGCTCACGCCGGCCGTTCGCCGGACCCGACGCGGAGCGATCGACGGATCACTACGACGACCCGGGCGTCACTTCTTCGCCAGCGCCTCCAGCTCCGCAACGTACTTCCGCCCCGCCGCGGCGGCGTCGGACCTCGGCGAGTCCTCGATGACCCGCTCCCACAGGCTTTTCGCCCGCCGCGCCATGTCCGGCCGCGCCTTCTCGTAGGGCGACCCCGGCGGCACGCCCTTCAGCGCGTAGTCGCTCAGCGACCGTGCCTCCGCCACGAGTGTCTTCCGCTGTTCGGCGATGTCGTCCTTCTCCCACGCCGGGTCGCCCGTTGCCTCGTACTCGACGAGCCACGCCCGCGCCGCCTTGCCGGCGTCGAGGTCCGGCCAGCGGGCGGCCACGCCCTTCGCCAGCATCAGCCCGGGGTACGCGGTCTTCGGGTCCGCGGTCTTCGCCTTTGCCTCCGCCAGCAGCGCCGCCGCGTGCGCCGGCGGCGTGGCGCGGGCCGGGTCGGCGCGGGTCGCGGGGTGCCTCTTCGCCAGCGCGGCGCGGCGGGGGCGGTCGTCTTCGAGCCAAGCCACCGCCTGGCCGAGCGTGGCGGCACCGGGCACGGCGTGGCCGAGGCCGGGCTGAACCCAGATGCGCGTGCGGACGCCGAGGTCGCGCCACAGCGGCCCGCGCCACTGCTCGACCTCGCCGCGGTTGAAGTCGGTGGTGCCGGTGACGAGCGCGGCGCTGAGCCGGTCGGCGGCGCGGTGGCGGAGCCACGGCTCGTCGCGCAGGTCGCCCGCCGCGCACAGCGGCAGCACGCCGCCGAAGTGTTCGGGCAGCGCGAACCCGATCAGACACGCGATCCGCCCGCCGCCGGAGAACCCGGCGAGGTACGTACGGTCCGGGTCGAGCGGCACCTGCCGGCGCACTTCATCCAGGCAGTCGAGGACGATGCGGACGCGCTTCGGCGGCGGCACGTTATTCCCGGCGCCGCGCACGGCGATATACGCGACCCCGAGCTTCGTACACGTCGGCTCGAACGCCTTCCACCCGCCGGCGTCGTCGCCGGGCGAGACGAAGACGATCGCCGGGAGCGGCTGCTTTGTGTCCTTCCGCGGCGGCAGGTACAGATCGAAGCGCTGCTGAGCGGAGTCGTACCCCGCTTCGAGGAGCGTCGGCGGCGGGTCGGCGACGGTGCGATTGGTGACGGTGAACGTCCAGTCGAGGCGAGTGGGCGCTGTGACCGGGACGTTGGTGGTGAACCCGACGGGCAGGTCGGCTCGCGCCGGCGCGAGTACGACCGCGGCGGCGAGCAGGGCGAGCGGGGTGCGGCGCATGGGGTGGTTCCTTGCTTCCGTTAGGCCGGGGCGCGAGCCCCGGCGGGTCTCGTGCACCGGGGCTCGCGCCCCAGCCTAACGAGCACGAGCTTACGCCACCCCGCACGCCCTCAGCAGCGCCTCCTGCACCGCGAGGTCGTGCGCCGGCGGGAACTCGAACGCCTTCTCGCCGCGGATCACCCGGGCCATGTCGGCGGCGTCGTCCACGTAGCGGGTGTAGCGCGGCAGGCGTACCTCCTGCGTCCCCTTCCGGTAGCCGTCGCGGGCGCGGGACAGCGACACCCGCGCCGCCGGGTTGTCCAGCGGCTGGATGTGGAACGTCCCCTCCGTCCCGCACACGACGAGGTGCCGCCGGTCGCCGCCCTCGACCTCCAGCCCCGTCGATCGCACCGTCGCCGTGGCCCGCGGGTACGTCAGCACCGCCAGCGTGTTGTCGAGGAGCCCGTCGGCGGCCGGCGCGACGTGCTGGTTGAACGCCGCGACCGTCGTCGGCTTCCCGAGCACGCCGACGACGAGGTCGAGGAGGTGGCAGCCGAGCTCGAACATCATCCCGCCGCGGTACTCGGCGTGCTGCCGCCGCGCGGCCGGGTCCACGACCTTGCTCATGACCGCGTGGACCTCGAACACGTCGCCGAGCCACCCCTTGCGGAGGAACTCGCGGAGCAGCACTACGCCCGGGTTGTAGCGGTACATGTACCCCATCTGCACGAGCAGCTTCTTTTGCGAAGCGGCGTCGAGGATGCGTCGGAACTGCGCGAGCGACTCGCCGGCGGGCTTGTCGATGTGGACGTGCTTGCCGGCGGCGACGCACGCCTCGGCGGTGTCGAGCAGGTCGCGGACGCGGGTCTCGACGAGGACGGCTTGGAGGCCGGGCGTTTCGAGGAGCTGGTCGCGGGTGAGCCAGCGGAGCCCGCGGAACACGGGCATGTCTTCGGCGCGGCGGCGGAGCGCCTCGTCCGGCTCGACGACGCCGACCACCTCGTAGTCGGGCGAGGCGCGGTAGGCGGCGAGCTTGGTGGCGTGCGCGTGGCCGACGCCGATCTGCCCGACCTTGATCCGGGCGGGCACGGGCTGGGCGGCGGCGAACGCACCGGCGAGGCCCGCGGCGACGGCGGCGCGTCGGGTGGGGAGGGTCATGGTGTGCCCGGTATGGGGATGGTGTGCCCAGCGTAAGCGACCAGCGGAGGTGGGGGAACCGCATTCCTGAATGCGCGGGCGAACGGGCGGCGTGAGCCGGCTGGTGGTTGGTACAGCGGCCTGACGCGGTGACCGGTCGCCCGTGTGGTCCGCTCGGGCACTCGTACCAACCACCAGCCGGCTCACGCCGCCCGTTCGCCCGGAGCGTCCACATCAGCGGTCGGCGTCGAGGACTTCGCGGACCTTCGCGGCGAACTCCGCCGGAGTGAACGGTTTCGGCAGGGAGTGGGCCGCCGGCCCGAACCCGGCGCGGAGCGCGGCGTCGTCGGTGTGCCCGGACAGGAACAGCACCCGCAGCCCCGGGGTCACCGCGGTCAGCCGCTCGGCCAGCTCGCGGCCACCCATCCCCGGCATCACCACGCCCGTCGCCAGCAGGTCCGCGGCCACCTCGTAGGCGGCGACGGCCCGCAGCGCCTGCTCCCCGCTGGACGCGTCCACCACCGTGTACCCGGTGGCCTGAAGGACGCGCAGCGCCAGTGCCCGCACCTCGTCGTCGTCCTCGACCAGCAGGATCGTCTCCGACCCGCGGGCGGCTGGGGGGGCCGGGCGCGCCCGCTCGGCGGGCGGTCCCGGGCCCGGGACC
>JAFKFQ010000310.1 GCA_017308215.1 bacterium
CGTATGCCTGCCCACGCCACCCCGGCGGTGCCCAACGTAGTCGGCCCACGCCGTGTGCCGTGCGGAAGAACGGCACACGGCGTGGGCCGACTACGTTGGCCGGCTCATCTCCAAATTCGGTCGGGCTTGCCCGATTTCGCCCGCCGGGCTATAAGCCGCCGTTTCCGCACCCGCCCACCGACGGGCCGACCCGATGGCCGACGACGCCGAAACGTCCCGCGACCTCGCCGCCGCACGCCGGCGCATCGAGCAGCTCGAAACCGCGCTGATGCGGCGGACCGAGCTGCTCGAACAGAAACAGGCCGAGCTGGCGGCGGTCCGCGGGTCGAAGGCGTTCAAGGCGGCGAGCTTCGCCAACAAGCTGATCGACCGTCTGTTCCCGCTCCACACGCGCCGCCGCACGCTGCTGAAGCTCACCGCCCGCCGCCTCGGGGCGATCCCGGCGGCGCTGCTGGCGCGCCGCCGCGCCGCCAACGGCCCGCCGCCCGACGAGCGCTACCTGAGCGAATGCACCCCGCCGGCCGAATACCGGCGCTGGATCTCCAAACACGAGCCTGACGCCGCGGCGTTGACGAAGCAGCGGGGACACCGCTTTGGGCGTTCGCCCAAGGTCAGCGTCGTGGTGCCGGTGTACAACCCGCCGGCGGCGTTCCTGGACGCGATGATCGCCTCAGTCCGCGAGCAGACCTACGGCAACTGGGAGCTGTGCCTCGCCGACGCCAGCACCGCCGACCACGTCCGACTGCTGCTGGAGAAAGCCACCGCGGGCGACAGCCGCATCAAGGTGTCGTTCCTGAGCGAGAACCGCGGCATCGTCGGCAACTCGAACGCAGCCGCGGCACTCGCCACCGGCGACTACCTCGCGCTCCTCGACCACGACGACACGCTCGCGCCGTTCGCGCTGCACGAAGTCGTCGCCGCGATCAACGACGCGCCCGACGCCGACTTCCTCTACTCGGACGAGGACAAGATCGACACGCACGGCGACCGCGTGGAGCCGAACTTCAAGCCCGACTGGTCGCCGGAAACGCTCCGCAGCCGCAACTACATCTGTCACCTCACGACGCTGAAGCGCACGCTGTTCGACGCGATCGGCGGCTTCCGCCCCGGCTTCGACGGCTCGCAGGACTACGACCTCGTGCTGCGCGCGAGCGAGCGGGCGAAGCGGATCGTCCACGTCCCGCACGTCCTCTACCACTGGCGGATGCACGCACAATCGACGGCGCTCGTGAAGGGCTCGAAGAACTACGCCTTCGAGGCCGGCAAGAAGGCGGTCGCCGAGCACCTCGCGCGCCTCGGCATCGACGCCACGGTCCACGACGGCGCGGTCCAGGGCATTTATCAGGTCGTGTACCACCTGCGGACGCAGCCGCTCGTCAGCATCATCATCCCGAACAAGGACCAGGTGGCACTGCTGAGCCGCTGCGTCGATTCGCTGGCGAAGTCGAGCTACGCGAACTACGAACTCGTGATCGTCGAGAACGGGAGCGCGCTCCCCGAGACGCACGCCTACTACCGCGAGCTCCAGAAGCAGCCGCACGTGCGCGTCGTGGAGTGGACGAAGCCGTTCAACTATGCCGCGGTCAACAACTTCGCCGCGTCGCAGGCGAAGGGCGACCTGCTGCTGTTCCTCAACAACGACACCGAGGCGATCAACCCCGACTGGCTCGAAGCGATGGTGACGCAGGCGGTGCAGCCGGGCGTCGGGGCGGTCGGCGCGAAGCTGTACTACGCCGACGACACGATCCAGCACGCCGGCATCGTCGTCGGCATGGGCGGCGTCGCCGGGCACAGTCACCTGTTCTACCCACGGCAGGCGGCGGGCTACATGCAGCGGCTGCGCATCACCCAGAACGTCGCCGCCGTCACCGGCGCCTGTCTGCTGATGAAGCGCGACGTGTTCGCGGAAGTCGGCGGCTTCGACGAGGGGTTTGTGCTCGCGTTCAATGACGTGGACCTGTGCCTCGCCGTGCTGAAGGCGGGCTACCGCGTCGTGTGGACGCCGGACGCCGAACTCTACCACCTGGAGAGCAAGACGCGCGGCTACGAGGACACGGCCGAGAAGCAGGCGCGCTTCAAGCGCGAGTACGACCTGTTCCACCTGAAGTGGTCGGCGTTCCTGAAGGCCGGCGACCCGTACTACTCGCCGCACTTCCGCCTCGACCGCCCGGACTTCGCCCTCAAGGCCGCGTGAGGACGCCACATGCCCTACGTCAACGTGAAGATCACCCGCGACGGCGTGACGGCCGCCCAGAAGGCGGAGATCGTGGCCGACATTACGGCCACACTCGGCCGCGTCCTCGGCAAGCGGCCCGAACACACCCACATCGTCATCGACGAGATCGACCCCGAGAACTGGGGGTTTGCGGGCGTGCTGACCACCGAATACCGGAAGCAAGTCGGTGGCTGACGCCCGGCGCGGGGTGAATGAGGCGGAGCCCCGTCACGGCACTGGACAGGCTCGCCAAGCAAACCGCCGCACCACTTCTCATGGCTGATGCCAGGCTCCGTCGGGCGATCGCCTTCGAGGCCGCCCGACTCATGGGCACCAGCACCGAGTCCGACTCTTTGGGGTATTCCCCAATGCAAACCCTCATGCACACCCTCTGCGGCGACCTCGCCCGATAGCTTGTCACGTTGCCAGATGGTTCGGATTGGGACCATCGGGGAAACAAACGATTCCGAGGGCTGCTGGTGACGGCGTGAGCATCACTAACCCGACCGGGAACCGCCTGAGCAGTTCAGTCGCCCCATTGCGGCTGAGCCAGTTCTGAAGCCGTTTCGTGCCCTTCCGAAACCGGGTATCCTTGAAGTGGTACGGTTCCGAGGGCGAGCAGATGACCGAAGCGGAATGGCTGGCGGCGACCGATCCCGAACCGATACTTCGATTTCTTGAGGGGAAGATAAGCGACCGTCAGAGTCGGCTCCTCATGGTTCACTTCGCCCACGAACTACTGGCCTGGCATCACGATATTGCCACCCAGGAGGTCATCAACATTCTGGATCGTTATGCCGAGGGGGGCTTTGTGGGTGAGGAGTTACACGACGCACTCCGGCCGTTTGCCCGATCGTGTCAGGTTCTGGCCGACGAAGGGTACCCTTGGTCTGTGCAGGATGCTCGTCCTCTTTATGTTCACGTCGAGTCTGCCGCCTTCTGGCTCATCCGGCGGTTCCTCCCGTCCGAGATGACCGTCTCCAACCTTTCCGACCTGACCAGGCTACGGCTGTCCCCAAAAGACGCCGATGTACTCGACTACTTCCGGTGGCTCGTGTGCAAGACGATTCGGGATGTGGTGGGGACCGCCACGTTCCGCCCCGTTACCTTCGACGCATCGTGGCGGACATCCAGTATCGTCGCCACTGCCGAAAGCATTTACGCCGACCGTGCCTTTGACCGGATGCCCGTGTTGGCCGACGCTTTGGAAGACGCCGGATGCTCGCACGAGGACATCCTGAGCCACTGCCGGGGCGACGGGCCGCACGTCCGGGGCTGCTGGGTCGTGGACTTGCTCACGGGGCGGAAGTAGCCGGGTGGCTGAACCCGCCTCCTGCTTCGTGTATCATTCCCATTGAGCCTCGCGGCGGCCTCGGACAGGCTCGTTAATCAAACCGCCGCACCACTTCGATGCCGGACCCCAAGCTCCGCCGGGCCATCGCCTTCGAGGCCGCCCGGCTCATGTACGCCCGCACCGAGTCCGAGTACTTCACCGCCAAGCGCAAGGCCGCCGACCGCGTCTGCCGCGGGTCGGTGAAACCGTCGGACCTCCCCAGCAACGCCGAGATCCGCGACCTGATCCAGGAGTTCGCCCGCACGCACGAGGGCGAGCGCCGCACCGCCGACCTCAAGGACATGCGGTTGCACGCCCTCCGCATGATGAAGCTCCTCGCCCGCTTCCGCCCGCGACTCATCGGCAGCGTGATGACCGGCCACACCCGTAAGGGCTCGGACATCGACTTGCACCTGTTCAGCGACCACATCGAGCCGGTCACGAGCGCGCTCGACGACGAGGGCGTGCAGTACGACGTGGAGCGGAAGCAGATCACCAAGCACAACGAGACGCGGGTGTTCACCCACGTCCACGTCTACGACGTGTTCCCGTTCGAGCTGACCGTCTACCCGGAGGACAAGGCGCACTACGTGTTCACCAGTTCGATCACCGGCAAGCCGATCGAGCGGGCGACGACCCGCGAGCTGGAGGAACTCATCGCCCGCGAGCACCCCGAGGTGAACGTCGCCGACGCGCTCGCCGAGCAGGCCGAGGCGGTGGACCCGCACCAGGTCTACCGGCTGCTCCTGCTGCCGCTCGAACGGGTGAAGCAGAACCCGAAGTGGCACCCGGAGGGCGACGTGCTGTACCACTCGCTCCAGGTGTTCGAGCAGGCGAAGGACGCCCGCCCGTGGGACGAGGAGTTCCTCCTCGCCGCGCTGCTCCACGACGTCGGCAAGGGGATCGACCCCTACGACCACGTCGCCGCCGGCGTGCAGGCGCTCGAAGGGTTGATTACCGAGCGGACGGCCTGGCTGATCGAGAACCACATGCTCGCCCAGGAGTACAAGGCGGGCACGCTCGGCCACCGACAGCGGCTACGGCTGGAGTCGTCCGACGATTTCGAGGATTTGCTGGAGCTGCGCGAGTGCGACAACCGCGGCCGCGTGCCCGGCGCCGTGGTCGGCACGGTGGATGAGGCTTTGGGCTATCTCAGGGAGTTGGAGCGGAGCAACCGGGGCAAGTAGGCGAACGGCCGGCGTGAGCCGGCTGGTCATTGGTACAGGGGTGTCCGAGCGGACGACGCGGGTGATCGGTCGCCGTCCCGTGCACCCGTACCAACGACCAGCCGGCTCACGCCGGCCGTTCGCCCAATCAGTTAGCGGCCCGGCTCGTACATGAAGTAGTCGCGCGGCGCCCGGACGTAGGGGTGGTGCGGAAACACCAGCGTCCCCTGGTTCGCCACCGGGTACATCCCCGCCCCCGCCCCACCACCGTTGTAGGTGCCGCGGCCGAACGGCCCGCAGCCGCCGTTCGGGCACCCGCCCCCGCCGTGCTTCCCGCCGCACTCGCTGCACCCCTTGTCGAGACTGAACAGTTTCCGCAGCCCGGGGAGCAGGACGTAGCGCTCCGGCGGGCGCGTCGCCGGGGCGGTCATCGCCCCGATCAGCGTGTCCGACGGGCCGGTGGGCTGCGCCGCGGGCGGCGGGAACCCGAGCCCGGCGCCGGCCGGCGGGCGGAACCCACCCGGGTCGGCCTTCGCGG
>JAFKFQ010000311.1 GCA_017308215.1 bacterium
GTGTTCGACGGCCGCGACCTGAGCCTGGTGGCCGAGTTCCACGGGGCCGACCCGACCTGGCAGGGCGGGCTCCACGTCGCCGCCCACGACCTGACCCGCGACGGCCGGGCGCTGGTGGCCGCGGCTGCCGACGTCGGCGGCGGGCCGGCGGTGAAGGTGTTCGACCTGGCGGCCGGGCGAGAGGCGGCGAGCTTCTTCGCATTCCCGGAGCACCTCCGCGGCGGGGTGCGGGTGGCCTGGGGCGACGCCGACGGCGACGGCACGCCCGACCTACTGGCCGCCCCCGGCCCGTGCGACCACCCGCCGGTGGTGCGGGTGTTCGGCGGGCGGGACTGGAAGGCGGGTGCCGACCTGCCGGCGCTCGACCCGCGGTGGCGCGGCGGGGTGTGGGTGGCCGCCGGTGGGCGCGGGCCGGGGGGGCGGTGCGTGGTCGCGGTGGGGGCGGATGCCGGCGGCCCGCCGGTGGTGCGGGTGATCGACCCGGCGACCGGACGGGCGGTGCGGGAGTGGGCGGCGTTCCCGCCGGAGTTCCGCGGCGGGGTGCGGGTCGCCGTCCGCGACTTCGATCGGGACGGCGTGCCGGACGTGGCGTGCGCCGCCGGCCCGGGGCTCCCGGGCTCGCCGGTCCGGGTGTTCGACGGGCGGACCGGCCGCCCGGCCGCCGACCTCCCCGGTATCCCGGACTTCGCCGGTGGCACCTTCATCGGCGCCCGGTAGCGACCTGCGCGGCGTGCGAGCTCGACGAACTGGGGCGAACTCGCACCGACACCGCGGGAGCCATGCTCCCGCGGTGTTCGCGCTCCCAGCCCTTGTTTCGCAAAGATTTGGCGATTCGGGAACGGGAGAGAAAGCTGAATATTGTATGCCCGGGAGATCGTGTGATGGTATTCACGGGGGCTTCCGGAGGAGTTACCGTGGCGAAAAGTCTCAGAATCTCGGGAGTGCGGAGACACGGCGGTTAACAGCGATTCTCCAGTACACCCAACAGTCATACCAGTCATGGGGTTGCGATGATCGCGGTGGTGGATCACGACTTACCTCACCTCGGCGAGAAGACTCGGATCGGTTGCCTCCCAAGTGGTGAGGTCGCACGGCGAGGCGAGGGCTCGCCCGGCCGAATAGACTGAAGTGATCCGGAATCTGAACCGCTCCTGCGAGTCTTGTCGTGTCTGGTCATCCGTCGCCTGACTGGAACTCTCGGCTCGCGGGCGCGCTCCACTCCGGGCCGGGCGGGGTCGTCCAGGCGGTCGACCTCGTCCTCGCCGAGGCCGACCGCCTCGGGGCCAGCGACGTCCACTTCCAGCCGACCGCCCGGGGTCTCAACGTCCGCGTCCGGATCGACGGCGTGCTCCAGCCCCTTGCCGTGCTGCCGCGGGAGGTGGCCCCGAACGTCGTTGCCCGGTTGAAGGTGATGGCCGAGTTGCTCACCTACCGGACGGACGTGCCGCAGGAGGGGAGCGTTCGTCCGCCGGCCGGCAGGCCGGGCGTCGAGCGCCGGGTCAGCACCTTCCCCACGGTCCACGGGGAGAACGCCGTCGTCCGCGTCTTCGACCCGTCGGCCGGGCTCCTGGAGTTGAACCAACTCGGGCTCCCAACCGACATCCTTGCGGGCCTCGACGGGCTGCTGCGCGGGCGGTCCGGGGTGATTCTGCTGACCGGCCCGAGCGGCAGCGGGAAGACGACCACCATCTACGCCTGCCTCCGGAAGTTGGTGGCCGATGGCCCCGGCCGGCACGTCGTGACCATCGAGGATCCCGTCGAGCGCGAGGTCGAGGGGGTGAGCCAGTCGCAGGCCCGGCCGGGGACCGAGTTCGACTTCGCCCGTGGGCTCCGGAGCTTGCTCCGCCAAGATCCGGAAGTCATCATGGTGGGTGAGGTCCGGGACCGGGAGACGGCCGCGGTCGCGGTCGAGGCGGCGCTGACCGGGCACCTCATCTTCACCACCCTGCACGCCGGGTCGGCCTGTGGCGTGGTCGGCAGGTTGTTAGAGATGGGGGTCGAGCCCTACCTTCTCACGGCCGGCGTTCGCGGCATCCTGAACCAGCGACTGTTGCGCCGGGCGTGCGCCGCGTGCCGGGGGGCGGGGTGCGGGGCGTGCGGCGGCACGGGCTACCGCGGGCGGTTCCTGGTGGCAGAACTGCTGACGCCGGGCGCCACCTTCCGCCAGGCGATACTGCGACGGGCCGACGAGGCCGCCCTGGAGGCGGTCGCGCTCCAGACCGGGTGGCGAACCATCCGCGACGCCGCCGACGCGGCCGTTGCCGACGGCCGCACCACCCCGAGCGGGTACTCGGCCCACGGGCCGCGTGAAACGGCGGCCGGCGGCCGACGTCATGTGAGAATCCTCCCGCGCGGGGTGCGAACGAATGGTTGGTAGCCGCAGGCTGACGCTTGCGGCTACCAACTCCGCCCGACCGACGAGACGACCGGATGACCGCTGACGAGTTGACGGCCCTCAACGAGCAGATCGCAGCCCTTGCCCGAACCGGCCTTCCCCTCGACCAGGGACTTGACAGCTTGGCCCGGGAGATGGGTCGGGGCCGCCTCCGCACGACCACGCAAGCCCTCGCCCAGGATCTCCGGGCCGGGCACCCGCTGCCGGAGGCGCTCGCCCGCCAGGAGGGGCGGGTGCCGGCGTACTACGCGAACCTGGTGACCGCCGGGGTCCAGACCGGCCGGTTGCCCGACGTGCTGGCGACCCTCACCACCTACGCCCGGTCCGTCGCCGCCACGCGGACGATCGTGTCCGAGGCGCTGTTCTACCCGGCCGTCGTCCTCGTCCTCGGCCTGTCGCTGTTCACCGTCCTGGCCGCGTTCGTCCTGCCCCAGTTCGAGCGGATCTTCCAGGAGTTCGGCCTCGTCCTGCCGGCGGTCACTCAGATCCTTCTCGCCTTCGGCCGCCACCCGCTCGAACTCATCGTCGCCCCGGCCGTCGTCCTGGTCGTCGGGCCGGTCGTGGCCCGGGCGGTCCTACGGCTGACGCCCCGGGGGCGGCGGGTGTGGGCGCGGGCGGTGTACCTCGTCCCCCTCGTCGGGACGCTGATCCGGTCGGCGCGGCTGGCGGCGTTCACCGAACTCCTCGGGATGCTGGTCGAGTACGGGGTGCCGCTGCCGGCCGCGTTCCGACTGGCGGGGGGGGCGTCGAGCGACCCCGTGATGGCCGACCAGGCGGCGGCGGTCGAGGCGCGGCTGGCGGAGGGCGTGCCGCTGGCCGAGGCGCTCAAGGGCCGCCGGCTGGTGCCGGACTGGGTGACGTGGCTGGCCGCGGCCGGCGAGCGGCGGGGCGGGCTCGGGCCGGCGCTGAGGGAGGTGGCGGCCGTCTACCGCCGGCAGGTCGACGTCCGGTCGACCGTCCTCCGCAGCGTCCTGCCGCCGTTCGTGGTGATCGTCACGGCCGGGGCGCTGACCACGTTCTTCGCCGTCGCGCTGATGCTGCCGATGGTCAAACTGCTGGAAGGGCTGAGCAAGTAACGCATGCGCGGCGCGATCCGAACTCTCCAGGTGCTCGGCCGGGTCGCTGGCGGGCTGCTCCTGCTCGCCGCGATGGCGTGGGGCGCCGGCGCCGGGCTGATCTTCGTCCTGTTCCTCCTGGTCGTCAACGGGTGGGCGGTGTACGCCTTCCTTCGCTACCGCCAGGGCGAACAGGACGAGCTCCTCGCGGTCCTCACGGCGACCGCGGAGGCGGGCCTGCCGCTGCCGTCGGGGGTCGAGGCGTTCCGTGCCGACCGGCGCCCGGGGCCGCTCGCGCCGGTCTCCCGCTGGCTGTCGTTCGCGGCCCTGCCGCTGTACGGCTACGCCCGGATCTGGCTCGGGTGGCGGCCGTTCGACCGCCTGCTCGCCGACCTCTCCGCCCGGCTCGAGACCGGCGAGCCGCTGTCGGCGGCGCTGCGGGACACCCCGGGCGTGGCGGCGCGGGAGGTCCGGCTGGCGGCGGCGGTCGGCGAGGCGACGGGGGCGGTCGGCCCGGCGCTCCGCGGCGCCGACCGCGAGCGGTGGTCGGCGGCGTGGCTGGAGGTCGCCCCGCGGCTCCTCTACCCGCTCCTGGTCTTGCTCTTCGTGTCGGCGCTGACCACGTTCCTGATGGTCTTCATCGTCCCGCGGTTCAAGAAAATCTTCGACGAGTTCGGTCAGCCACTCCCGGAATCGACGCAGCACCTCGTCGCGGCGTGGGAGGCGGTCGAGGACTTCCTCCCGCTCATCGCCCCCGGGGTGGTCCTGCTGCTGACCGCGCTGGCCGCGGTGGTCGCCAACCCGACCCTCCGGTGGCACACGCCGCTGCTCGGCCGGCTGTACCGGTGGGGCGTGCAAGCGGAAGTGTTGCGGACGCTCGGCCGCCTCCTCGCGGTGGGCCAAACCGTGCCCCAGGCGCTGGCGTTCCTCGGCGAGTCCCGCGACCTGCCGGCGGTGGTCCGGCGGCGGGTCGCGGCGGCCGCGGCCGGGGTCGGGCGCGGCGACCCGCTGGACGCGAGCCTGCGGGCGGCCAGGCTGCGCCCGGCGCCGATGGCCCCGCTGGTCCGGGCGTCCGAGCGGGTGCTGCGCCTGCCGTGGGCCCTGGTCGAGCTCGGCGACCACCTCGCCGGCCGCGCCTTCCGGGTCGTCCGCCGGCTGTCGCTGGTGCTGTCCCCGCTGCTGGTCCTCGCGGTCGGGGCGGTGGTCGCGTTCATCGCCCTCGCCATGTTCCTCCCACTCGTCCACCTCATCACGAGCCTGAGCGAATGACCCCCCGGCCCCCGAACCCCCGGCCCGGATTCACCGTGGGCGAGGTGCTGATCGCCCTCGCGGTGCTGGCTACGGCCGCCACCCTGTCGGCCGAGGCGCTCCTCCGCACGGCGGCCGAGCGGTCCCGGTTCGACGCCCGGATGGAAGCGGCGGACGCGGCCGCAAACGTGCTCGAAGCGACCCGCGTCCGCCCGTGGGACGACCTAACCCCGGAGTGGGCCGCCGCCCAGCCGGTGCCGGCCGCGCTCGCCCGCTGGCCGGACTCGAAGCTGACGGTGCGGGTCGAACCGGAGCGGGACCGCCCGCGCGTCAAGCGGGTGACCGCCGAAGTGCGCTGGGAGCGGAAGGGACTGGCGCCGTGGTCGGTAGTCACGCTGACGACGCTGGTGGCCGCGCGAACGTCCGGGGGCAAGCCATGACACCACGCCTTCGGAGGCGCCCGCGGCCCGGCTTCACGCTGCTCGAGGTGACGGTCGTGATGGTGGCCCTGGGCGTCCTCATGGCCCTCGGCGCCGAGTTGATCGTGGCCGCGCTCCGCGCCGACGCCGTCGGCGCGGCGGCCGACGCCCGGGCCACGCTGCGGGGCGAACTGGCGCGGGAATTCCGCCGCGACGTCGCCGGGGCCGAGTCCGCCCCGGACAAGCTCGGGGACGTCGCGGCCGGGCCGGACCGCATGATCCTCCAGATGCCGGGCGGGGCGGCGGTCGTTTACGAATGGGGCGAGACCGGGCTGACCCGGACCGAGCGCGGCGGCGACGGCGATGCCCGCCGGGCGCTGCCGCTCGGCCCGGGCCGGCCGCGGGTCGAGTTCGCCCGGCCGAAGGACGGGCTGGTGACGCTCCGACTCGTCG
This sequence comes from bacterium, assembly GCA_017308215.1. Classification (GTDB taxonomy): domain Bacteria; phylum Planctomycetota; class Planctomycetia; order Gemmatales; family Gemmataceae; genus Urbifossiella. Next base: position 5,571 of record JAFKFQ010000311.1, read on the forward strand.
AGTCGCCGAAGGCGGGGCCGGCCCGGGTCACGGACCTGTCGGCCGCCCTGGGGAGAGACCTCCGATGACCCGGACACACAACCGCCGGCGCGGGATGGCCGCCGTTTGGGCGCTGGTGGTGGTGACGCTGGTGTCCGCCCTGTCGGTGGCCGCGGCCGCACGGATGGCGACGGCCCGCCGGCAGGCGGACGCCTACCGGAACCGAGCGCAGGCCGAGTGGCTGGCCCGGGCCGGGTACGAACTCGCCGTCGGTCGCTTGCTCGCCGCGCCCGACGGCTACACCGGCGAGACCGCGACCCCCGTCGCGGGCGGCGAGGTGAAGGTCGTCGTCCGCCCGGACCCGGCGGGCAAGGGCGTCTACCGGATCGAGTGCGAGGCCCGGTTCCCGGCGGCCGACCGTGAGGTGGTATCGCGCTTCGACCGTGTGGTGCAGCGGACCGACGGACCGGACGGCGTTCGGGTGACCCCGGTCCGCGCGAGGTCGACCGGCGGGTGACGGGCTCTCAATCCTTCCCCGCGCCCGGCATCGGTACCAGGAAGCCTTTCGATCGGTTGCGAACCTACACCAACGCCCCGGGAGCAGGACTCCCGGGGGTGTTCGCGCTTCCCCGCCTTTTCCCACGGGATTTCGCGTTCCTGGCCGCCGGATGAAGACTCATACCGTCTTGCATTGAAAGTGTATCGTTCTCGGCAGGCGGCCCAACGGAACCCGACGGCTCCCAGGACCGTTGCTCGGTTCGAAGCCCGCCGTCGGCATCGTCGCCGGATCACCCGCCGGAGGTCGCCCGGGCGGTCGTAGGTCTCGTTCGCCACGGCCTCCCGGGCCAATGCCCTGAACGGCTCGACCGGTTGCAACCCCGGGGTGCAGGGCGGGAGGACGTTCGCCGGGACCGGGGCCCGCTTGGCACGGTGCCCCCGGCGCCGCCCACCACCACGACCCGCAGCTTCGTCCCATCCGGGTAGGCGTGGGCGGCGAACGCGGTCCGGGCGTCGGCCACCGGGGAGGCGTTCACCGGGGGAGGGCTGTGAACGCCTCTCCGGTGGCCGGGCGGGCGAACCCGTGCACCTACACCCACTCGGACTTCGTCCGCCCGCACGACCGCGGCCGGCACCCCCGGAGCCACCAGACCCGGCGGCTGACCGGCTTGAGCCCGAGCCTCGCCTCGTCCTGAGCCCACACCTCGACGGCCCTCCCCGGGTTCGCCGCCCTCAGCCGCCGGGCCCGGCGCCGCAAGGTTTTTCCCACCGCCGGCGGGTCGGGGCGTCGGCCCCCTTGGGGTGGCTCGGGCGGGGCACCGGGAGGGTGAGCCCGAGGCCCACCGGCCACCGCCACCCGGGCGGACCGCCACCTGCCACCGGTCGCGGACGTACCGGGCGACCTTCGGCCCGGTCCACACCCCGCCGTCCGGCGGCCGACCCTGGAGGGCGACGTACCGGGCGGCCCGCCGCCGGGCAGTCAACTTCGGGCGGCCCCGTTCCCGGCCCGCCGGTCGGTCACCCCGTCCGGGCCGCGGTCGTTCCACCGGCGGAGGACGTGGCGGACGGTCACGGCCGAACGCCCAACGACATCCGCCACCGCGGCCGGGGTGCGGTGGCGGTCGGTCCAGGCGAGGAGCCAGAGGGCGTGCCACTGGGGCTTCTCGAACGGGTGCCGACACGACGTGTACCGGTGCCGCAACTTGCGACGGGGAGGTGGCGGACGAACGGCCGGCGACGCATGGGATTCCCTCCCGCAGCAACGGCTTGCGGGGACATCGTAGGGAATCAACACCATTCCAGTAGTTTCAAGTCCAGGATCTATTCAGTAGTTTCCAGGGAACTCAGCGGTTTCAGGCTGCCGGCCCCTCGGGATCACGAGGGGCCGCGTCGCTTTCTCGCCCACCATCCAGTCCCCGCAGGAAGTGCGAGGAC
>JAFKFQ010000312.1 GCA_017308215.1 bacterium
CCGACGGATTGCCACCCTCCTCCGCGACTAGCCCGCCGGCCGGCGGGCGAGTCGCGGAGGAGGGTGGCAATCCGTCGGACAGGTAGGTCATAGTCCTCCGCAACCGCCACGGGTGGTTCATCAGAACCGCCCGGAGCCGGTCGAACGACATTTCGCCCCACAAGTTCAGCCACCAGAACGCCTAGGCTACCAGCCACAAGAGCCGACGGATCGACATCCACGATCGAACCAGGGTAATTCCGAAGTCTCGTCGAAACCGCCCCAGTCCGGTGGGCCGGCCGAACCGGACCGCTGAGTCCCGGTCGCAGACAGAGGGAACCGGCCGGGGTCAACTACATGGCCACGATCCCGGCCACAGCAGATTACTGAACAGTTGTACGCATGTACAACTTCGCCACCCGCCGGGAGCCCTGCTGCCTTGGCGGCGTACCGGTCGCTGCGCGCAGTCGCGCGTGCAAGGCCGCGAGCGGCATTGCTACCGCTTCCCGCGGCCGATGCCGTAGTAGGTGAATCCGTATTGCGCCATCGTCCGCTCGTCGTAGGTGTTGCGGCCGTCGAAGACGACGTGGCCGGCGAGTAGGCGGCGGATCAGCTCGAAGTCCGGGTTGCGGAACTCGGGCCACTCGGTCACGATCGCCAGCCCGTCCGCCCCCTCCAGCGCGCCGTACGGGCGGTCGGCGTAGTACAGCTTGTCGCCGTAGATCGCCCGCACGTTCTCCATCGCCTCCGGGTCGTGCGCCCGCACCTTCACCCCGGCGGCCAGCAGCGCGTCGATCAGCGTCAGCGCCGGCGCCTCGCGGATGTCGTCGGTCCGCGGCTTGAACGCCAGCCCCCACACGGCGAGCGTCTTCCCTTCGAGGGCGCCGCCGAAGTGGGCGCTGATCTTCTGGAACAGCACCTGCTTCTGGTCGTCGTTCACGTCGTCCACCGCCTGCATCAGCCGCAGCGGCAGGCCGGTGCGACGGCCCATGGCGATGATCGCCTCGATGTCCTTCGGGAAGCACGACCCGCCGTAGCCCGGGCCGGGGAAGAGGAACTGGAAGCCGATCCGCTGGTCGTGGCCGATCCCCTTGCGCACGTCGTTGATGTCCGCGTGCAGCCGGTCGCACAGGTTCGCCATCTCGTTGATGAAGCTGATCTTCGTGGCGAGCATGGCGTTCGCAGCGTACTTCGTCATCTCCGCCGACTCGGGCGTCATCGCCAGGAACGGCCGCTCGGTGCGCAGGAACGGCGAGTACAGCTCGCGCAGCACGTCCGCGACCTCGGGCTTGCGGACGCCGACGACGACGCGGTCCGGCTTCATGAAGTCGTCGATCGCCGCGCCTTCCTTCGCTCGGCGACCGCCCGGTTCGTGCCGACCGGCACCGTACTCTTGGTGATGACCACGCGCGACCCGGGCGGGCCGGGCGGGATGTCCTTCAGCGCCGCCCCGATCGCGTCGGCGACGGCGAACACGGCGGTCAGATCGGCGTCGCCGGCCTCGGACTGCGGGGTGCCGACGGCGATGAAAATGAGCCGCGCGGCGCGGACGGCCTCGCGCAGGTCGGTCGTGAAGGCGAGGCGGTTGTCGTGCCGGTTGCGCTGGACGAGTTCGAGCAGCCCCGGCTCGTAGATCGGCAGGCGGCCGGCGTTCAGCGTCTCGATCTTGGCCGGGTTGTTGTCGACGCACGTGACGTCGTTCCCGCTCTCGGCGAGACACGTCCCCGTGACCAGCCCGACGTACCCGGTGCCGACGACTGCGACTTTCATGTCACGAACCTCGGTTGTCCCTAACCCGCCTGCTGCCGCCAGTCGGCAAGGATGTCGGCGAGCGTCTGGTCGAGGGCGATCCTGGGAGACCACCCGGTCGCGGCGCGGAGTTTCGCCGTGTCCGCCCGGGTAATCGTCGTGTCGGCCGTCCGGCCCGGCTCGACCTTTTGCCGGACCTCGATCTTCACCGTCGAGAGGGCGAGTAGGCGGTCGAGCAGGTCCTGAATGCGGTACGTCTCGCCGCGGCCGGCGTTGTACGCCTCGCCGGTCTTCCCCTTCTCCAGGAGCAGCGGGAACGCCGCCACCATGTCGCGCACGTCGGTCACGTCGCGGTGGGCGGACAGGTCGCCGGTCTCCATCACCGGCTCCTGCTTCCGCGTCTCGATCGCGGCGACCTGGCGGGCGAAGTTGGCGACCGCGTAATCGGGGCTCTGCCGCGGGCCGATCTGGTTGAACAGCCGCACCCGCACGATGTCGAGGCCGGGGCTGCGGGTGTACTGGTAGCTGAGGATGTCCGCCGCCGCCTTGCTCGCGGCGTAGGGGCTGGCCGGTTTCAGCGTGGTCCGCTCGTCGCACGGCCCGGCCGGGCCGTCCGGCTCGCCGTAGACGAGCCCGGTCGAGACGTACAGGACGCGGGGGCGGACGCCGGACCGGGCGACGGCGTCGTACAGGCTGCGGGTGGCGTCGAGGTTGTCGCGCCAGCACGCCCCCGGCTCGCGGAACGACCCGCCGGTGTTGGCGTAGCCCGCGAGGTGGAACAGCCAGTCCGGCCGGACCTGCTTCAGCACCGCTTCGACCCGCGGCCCGTCGAGCAGGTCGGCTTCGTGCAGTTCGGCCGTCCCGGCGAGGTGCCGGAGCCGCGCCGGCCACGCCGCCGACCGGCCGACGCCGGCGAGGGCGTGCCCCAAGCCGGACAGGCGCTCGGCGAGGTGCCCGCCGACAAACCCGGTGATGCCGGTGATGAGTATCTTCATGGCGTCGCAGTGTGAGTGTGGGTGCGGGTGTGAGGGAAGGCCGATCCGTCGCCGCCCTCGCACCCACACTCACACGCTCAGATCCCGCGGGCCTTGAAGTCCGGCAGCGGTTGCCCCTGGAGGCGGGCGAGGTCGGCCTTCACCATCCGCTCGACCAGCTGCTCGAAGCTCACCTCCGGCTTCCACCCGAGCTTCGCCTTCGCCTTCGACGGGTCGCCGATCAGCAGGTCCACCTCGGCGGGCCGGACGAACGCCGGGTCGATGACGACGTGGTTCTCCCACTTCAGCCCGGCCGCCGCGAACGCCACCTCGACCAGCCGCTTGACCGTGTGCGTCTCGCCGGTGGCGATCACGTAGTCGTCGGGGGTCTCCTGCTGGAGCATCATCCACATCGCCCGCACGTAGTCGCCGGCGAAGCCCCAGTCGCGCTTCGAGTCGAGGTTGCCCAGCCGCAGCTCCTTGCTCATCCCGAGCTTGATGCGGGCGACGCCGTCGGTCACCTTGCGGGTGACGAACTCGCGGCCGCGGCGCTCGCTCTCGTGGTTGAACAGGATGCCGCTACAACAGTACATGTTGTAGCTCTCGCGGTAGTTGATCGTGATCCAGTGGCCGTACACCTTCGCCACCCCGTAGGGGCTGCGCGGGTACAGCGGGGTGCTCTCCTTCTGCGGCACCTCCACCACCTTGCCGAACATCTCGCTCGACGACGCCTGGTAGAAGCGGATGCGGTCCGGGCCGAGCAGGCGGATCGCCTCCAGCACCCGGGTCACCCCGGTGGCGGTGAACTCGGCGGTCAGCACCGGCTGCTTCCAGCTGGTCGGCACGAAACTCTGGGCGGCGAGGTTGTACACCTCGTCCGGGTTCGCCTCCTTCATCACGTCGATGATCGAGAGCTGGTCGAGCAGGTCGGCCTGGTGGAGGTGGATCTTGCCGGACAGGTGGTGGATGCGCTCGAACGTCTCCGTGCTCGCCCGGCGGACGACCCCGTGGACCTCGTACCCCTTCTCGAGCAACAGCTCGGCGAGGTAACTCCCGTCCTGCCCCGTCACCCCGGTGATCAGCGCCCGCTTCATGTCCGCCTTTCGTGGAACGTCGGTCCGGCCGCGGGTGTGACCCCGGATGCGTCTGGTTTATTCCCCGCCCGCGCCGCGGGAAGCCCGGGACCGCCGACGCCGGGTGTGACTCCAACCAATCTCCCAAGAAAGCCGAAGCGAGCGGTGCGACCGTGCCGATAAGGGGGGTGATGCCGGTTGCCCCGGCGGCCCGGGAGTAGCGCCGATGACTCTTGCCCGCCAGGCTCCGACCAACCTAGTTGTCGAGCGGCTCGAACCGCGCGAGGTTCCGGCCGTCGCGGCGGTCGCCGGCACGACCCTCGTCGTCGCCGGAACCGACGGCGACGACCGGATTTCGGTCTTCCTCGACGGGACCGACCTCGTGGTCCTCGACGGGGCGACCGGCATCGGCCGGGTCGCGTCGGCGGCGATCACCACCATCGCCATCGACGGCGCCGGCGGGAACGACGTCATCAAGGTGGACCGCTCGGTCACCCAGGTCACCGACCTGATGGGCGGCGACGGGAACGACAAGCTGGTGGGCGGCGGCGGGGCCGCGGGGTTGACCGGCGACGCCGGGGACGACGTGCTCCTCGGCGGCCCCGCGATGAACACGTTCAACGGCGACGGGGGGCGGAACGAGCTCATCCGTGTCAAGCCCGACGATGTCGTCATCCCGTCCGCCGGCGATGTGGCGCTGGCGGACGCCGGTGCGGCGCCGGTGATGGCGCCGGCGGTCCTCACCGCCGACGATGTGGAGACCCTCCTCCGCCGCGCGTCGGCGGCGTCGGCGAGCTCGGACGCCATCATCGCCATCACCGACCGGAACGGGCGCATCCTCGGGGTGCGGGTCGAGAGCGGCGTGGCGCCCGAGATCACCGGGAACACGGACAACCTCGTGTTCGCCATCGACGGGGCGGTGGCGAAGGCCCGCACCGGAGCGTTCTTCGGGAACAACCAGGGGCCGCTCACGTCGCGCACCGTCCAGTTCATCAGCCAGAGCACCATCACCCAGCGCGAGGTCGAGTCGAACCCGAGCATCACCGACCCGAACTCGACACAGCGCGGCCCGGGCTTCGTCGCCCCGGTGAATATCGGGAACCACTTCCCGCCCGGGATCGCGTTCACCCCGCAGGTGGACCTGTTCCAGATCGAGCACACCAACCGCGACTCCTCCGTCCACCCGGGCGACGACCGGATCAAGGGGACGGCGGACGACGTGCCGCTGGCGCAGCGGTTCAACATCGACCCCGCCTTCGTCCCGGCCGGGCAGGGGCTGTTCCCGCCGGACTCGTACGGGTTCACGTCGGGCATCCGCCCGGCTTCCCAGTCGCGCGGCATCGCCACGCTCCCCGGCGGCATCCCGATCTACAAGAACGGGCAGGTGGTCGGCGGGATCGGCGTGTTCTTCCCCGGGAAGACCGGGTTCGCCACCGAGGAGAACTCGTCCCTCTCGACCACGTTCAACCCCGCCCTCCCCGACCGCACGCTCGAGGCGGAGTGGATCGCGTTCGCAACAGCCGGCGGGACGATCATCTCGGCAACGCCGGGGATCGCCCCGACCCCGCTCCAGGGGCCGATCAACGGGGTGGGCCTGCCGACGAGCGGGGTGTTCGGCCTCCCGACCGGGCGCCTCGACCTCGTCGGCATCCAGCTCGACGTGTTCGGCCAGGGCGGCGCCGTCGAGGGGACGCAGCGGGTGCTGAACGTCGGCAACGCGGTCGGGGTCGGGAACCCGGACGACGGCGTGAACCAGCCGGTGGACGCCGGACCGGACGGCATCCCCGGCAACGGCAACGACTCCCTCACGCGCGACGGGCTGATCGTGCCCGAGGGGTGGCTGGTCACCCCGCACGACGGCGACGGGATCACCAAGGCCGACGTGGAGCGGATCGTCACCCAGGGGATCGTGCAGTCGAACCTCACCCGCGCCGCGATCCGTGTCCCCCTAGGCACCCGGGCGAAGTTCGTGTTCGCCGTCGCCGACCGGCAGGGGAACATCGTCGGCCTGTACCGCGAGCCGGACGCGACGGTGTTCTCGATCGACGTGGCGGTGGCGAAGGCCCGCAACGTGGCCTACTACGCCGACCCGAACCAGCTCCAGCCAATCGACCAGGTGGCGGGGGTGCCGCCGGGCGTGGCGTTCACCAACCGCACGTTCCGCTACCTCGGCCTGCCGCGCTTCCCCGAGGGGATCGACGGCAACCCGGCGGGGCCGTTCTCGCAGCTGTACGACGACGTCCTCGGCACCGACCCGAACACCGGGAAGCTCGTCGGCCCGCCGCTGCCGGCGTCGGTCTACGACAGCGTGGTCGGGTACGACTCGTTCAACCCGGGGACGAACTTCCACCAGCAGGGGAACGTGCTGAACCAGAACGGCATCGTGTTCTTCCCCGGCAGCGCGCCGGTTTACAAGGTGCAGCCGGGCGGCGCGCTGCCGGTGCTGTCGGGCGGGTTCGGGGTGTCCGGCGACGGCGTGGACCAGGACGACGTCACCACCGTCGCCGGGCAGGCCGGGTTCGACGTGCCGGCGTACATCCTGCGGGCCGACCAGGTATTCGTTCAGGGCGTCCGCCTGCCGTACCAGAAGGGGAACCGGAACCCGGAGGGCTGACGCCGTCCGGGCAAGCAGTGGGCGTTTCGGCAGAATCCGCACAGCCCGGGGGACCGGGTTGCCGATACAAGGTCGGCAACCCCGG
>JAFKFQ010000266.1 GCA_017308215.1 bacterium
CACCTGCCAGCGGGTCTTCTCGGCCGCGTCGAGGCAACCGCGGTATCGGCGGTCAATCTGTTCGTGACTCAGGTGCTCAACAACAGGTAGTCGCTTCATGGAAACCCTCCCGGAGTTGGAGAGGGTTACGCATCAGCCGGATTCGGTATGAGGGACTGGAGGACGAGCGAAGACAGTCGGATTGCATACAGATCATCCACCTTTCCCCAGAGCCCAAAGTCCCAAGGTCCCAAAGTCTCCACTCCTAGTTCCGGTCGTAACGCCCCTTCGATCGACACAACCGGTCCGAAACCCGCAAATTCCCTTTGACGGCTATTTTGCCTAGACCTACCATCCTACCGCGGGGGGAGGCCGAACCGTCGGGCGGGGTCGGCCGCGAACCACGGGAGGACAACGCGATGTACAGCCTCGTTCTGATGGCGGCGACCGCCGCCGGACCTACTACCCCGGCGTCCGACGTAACGCCGGTGCCGGTCGCGGTTGCGGCCGGGTGCTGCGGTGGGACCATCGTCGCCGGCTGCACGGGCTGCACCGGCTACGCCAGCTGCTATGGGTCGTGCTACGGATCGTGCTACGGCGGACGGGTCGGCATCTTCCACCGCCACAAGCACAGCTGTCACGGCTGCTGCGGCGGGTCGTGCAGCGGCTGGAGCTGCTTCGGGTCGTGCTGGGGCTCGTGTTACGGCAGCTACAGCTACGGCTGCTGGGGCTCGTGCTACGGCAGCTACAGTTACGGCTGCGCCGGCAGCTGCTACGGCGCCTACAGCTACCACTACGGCTGCTACGGGGCGGTCCCCGGGACGATCGCGCCGGCCGTCGTGATCCCGCAGGAGACCCCGACCAACCCGCTCCCGAAGTCCGAGCCGGCCCCGAAGGGCGATAAGAGCAGCGCCAACATCCGCTTCCAGCTGCCCGCGAACGCGACGCTGTTCGTGGACGGTCAGCGGACGGTCGGTGAGGGGATCGAGCGGGCGTTCTTCACCCCGCCGCTCCAGGCCGGGCAGCGCTACTTCTACGACGTGCGGGCGGAACTGGTCGTCAACGGTCAGACCGTCCGCGAGGAGCGCCGGGTGCTCGTGACCGCCGGCGCCGACCTCGTGGAGTCGTTCCCGCGGCTGACCGCTGCCGCGACCGACCCGACGACCGTCGCCGGTCGATAACGTCCCAGACCGACAATCCGCCGCCCCCGCAGGCCCGTCCGCGGGCCTGCGGGGGCGGTGTCGTTCCGCGGCTCCGCTTCACTTCGACCCGCGCCGTCTGGTACGATTCACTCAGAGGGATCGCACCCACCCAACCAAGGCGGCGCGCCGTGGGACAGAAGATCGAACAAGACCTGCAGCGGTTCCGCAAGCTGGTGCGCGGGAAGGTGAAGAGCAACCTTTCCAAGTACATCAGCCGCGGGGAGATGATCGGCAAGAAGGGGAACGACCTGGTGTCGATCCCGCTCCCGGCGATCAACCTCCCACAATTCCGCTACGGCCAGAAGGGGTCCGGCGGGGTCGGCGTGGGCGAGGGGAAGCCCGGCCAGCCGCTCACCCAGCCGCAGGACGGCGAGGGTGATCCGCAGGCCGGTGATTCGCCCGGCGGCCACATCCTCGAGGTCGATCTCTCGATGGAAGAGCTCGCCGAGATCCTTGGCGAAGAGCTCGCGCTGCCGCGGATCGAGCCGCGCGGGAAGAAGAACGTCGTCACCCAGAAGGACAAGTACACGAGCATCCGCAGCGTCGGCCCGGAGAGCCTGCGGCACTTCAAGCGCACCTATAAGCGAGCCCTGAAGCGGCAGATCTCGGCCGGCACGTACAACCCCGGCGACCCGCTCGTGGTGCCGGTCCGAGAGGACAAGCAGTACCGCAGCTGGAAGGAGATCCCGAAGCCCGACGCGGTGGCGTGCGTGGTGTACATGATGGACGTGTCCGGGAGCATGACCGACGAGCAGAAGGAGATCGTGCGGATCGAGTCGTTCTGGATCGACACCTGGATCAAGAAGCATTACACGGGCGTGGAGACGGTCTACATCATCCACGACGCCGTCGCCGCCGAGGTGGACGAGCACACGTTCTACCACACCCGCGAGAGCGGCGGGACGAAGATCAGCTCGGCCTACGAGCTGTGCAACAAGATCGTGGACACTCGCTACCCGACGACGGACTGGAACGTGTACGCCTTCCACTTCTCGGACGGCGACAACTGGGGCGACGACGTGCCGAAGTGTCTGTCGCTCCTGACCGACCAGCTCCTGCCGAAACTGAACCTGTTCGGCTACGGGCAGGTGGAGTCCCCCTACGGGAGCGGCGAGTTCTTCGAGCACATCCACGAGTTGGTGGACGACCACGAGAACGTGGTGGTGAGCCGCGTCCCCGACCGCGACGCGATCCTCGGCAGCATCAAGGAGTTCCTGAAGACGGGGCGCTGACCGATGTCCGCGTCGGCCCCGGACACCGGCGACTAGCCCGCGCCGACATGGCCTCGACTCGCGGCATTCGCACTCGCCACGCGACTTCTCACGCTCGCCGCCGGTCTACTCCTCGCTCCCGTGACGCCGGGTCGCACCGGACCACCGACCGGCTCGCCTTCCGCACGGAAATCCTTGCCGCGGCGGTGGGCGATCGAGCGGAGTTTTCTTCGCCGGGTGGCACTGGGTCGTGTTCACCGGGCGGATGCTTACCCGGGTCATGGAACTGGCCCAGGGGCCACGCCACACAAGCTCATAACAGGCTCTAACTGATGCCCGTAACCGCCCCGGATGTTAGGGACTGGCCTGCCCCGACGTGGCTCCGTCTCGTGGCCTTCGCGCTGCTCAGTCGCGTGGTTGTGGTCGCCGCCGGGCTGGCGCTCGCGCCGCGCGCGGCCGAGCCGCACTGGGCCGCCGAGCAGGTCGTACTCCGCCAGGACATCCTTGCCGGGCCGGTGCCGTGGCTCGAACCCTGGGTCCGGTTCGACGCCGCGTTCTACCTCGCCATCGCCCGCGACGGCTACCGTGCCCCAGCCCCGGGGGAGTGGCCACGCACGGGGTTCCTCCCGCTGCTGCCCGTGTGCATCGCGACGGCCGCGGCGGCGGGGGTCGACCCGGTGCTGGCCGGGGTACTCATCCCGAATCTTGCTTTCACGGTCGGGTTGGCGTGTGCCGGGCGCGCGGCCCTCCGTGCCACCGGCAACGCCCGCACCGCCTGGCTCGGCTGCGGCGTGCTTATCACGTTTCCGACCGCGTTCTACTTCTCCGCCCCCTACCAGGAGTCGCTGTACCTGCTCGCCGCGGCCGGGGCACTGCTCGCGTGGTACGACCGCCGGCCGGTCGTCGCCGGCCTGGCCGGGTTGGCCGCCGCGCTGGCGCGCCTGACGGCGGTAGCGCTACCGGTCGGCCTGTTCGCGGAGGCACTCGGGCGGCGGGCGTGGCCGGCGCCGGGGGCGTGGGTCGTTGTGGCCGGGACGGCGGCCGGGGGGGGGCTGTTCATGGCGTACCTCGGCTACGCCCTCGGCGACCCGATGGCGCACTTCCACGCCCACACCGCGTGGGGCCGGGAATCGCCGACCGCGCTGGGGGTGGTCAAGTCGCTCATGCAAGGGTGCTACGAACTGGTCCGGCCGAACCCCGCGTTCCAGGTCGTCAAACCGCTCGCCCTGTTCGGCACGCTCGCGCTCGGCGTCCGCGGGTGGGGCCGGCGCGGGCCGCTGTGGGGGTGTCTGATCCTCATCCCGGTCGTCCAGGCGCTGAGCACCGGGACCACACTCAGCATAGAGCGGATCGTTCTCACGAGCTTTCCGGCGGCGTTCGAGCTTGGCGAGCTCCTGGGGCGGTCGCGTATGATGCGGGTAGCCTGGTTGGTCGTGGCGCTACCGGCACAGGGCTTCTTCCTGTGGCTGTTCGTCAACAACGGCTTCGTGAACTGACCACCGGCCGGGAGAGCCGCCGATGAGCCTCGGCTTCTACAACACGAACCTCCCGCCGCACCTGCGGGTGCTCAAGGACGAGATCGAGGGGTACGCCCGCGGGTACGGCCTCGACTTCTACGAGACCATCTTCGAGGTCGTGGACGCCGACGACCTGAACGAGATCGCCGCCTACGGCGGGTTCCCGACGCGGTACCCGCACTGGTCGTTCGGCATGCAGTACGAGGAGCTCAAGAAGGGCTACGAGTACGGCCTGTCGAAGATCTACGAGATGGTCATCAACAACGACCCGTGCTACGCCTACCTGATGCGGTGCAACCACACCGTCGACCAGAAGTTGGTGATGGCGCACGTCTACGGGCACTGCGACTTTTTCAAGAACAACGCCTATTTCGGGCACACGACGCGGAAGATGATGGACGAGATCGCCAACCACGCCGCCCGCATCCGCGGGTACGCGGAGCGGTTCGGCGAGGACGAGGTCGAGGCGTTCGTGGACAAGTGCATGTCGGTCGACGACCTGATCGATATCCACTCGGTCGCCATCCGCCGCCGCGACGACCACTCGAAGTACGACTTCACCCCGACGGACGGGGCGGAGGACGAGGACGGCCGCCCCGCGCGGTTCAAGTCGAAGGGGTACATGGACGAGTTCGTGAACCCCCGCGACCGGCTGAAGGCCGCCGAGGAGGAGCGGAAGAAGCTCAAGGACCAGCGCGTCCCGCACTTCCCGGAGCGGCCGGAGAAGGACGTGCTCCTGTTCCTGATCGAGCACGCCCCGCTCAAGAACTGGCAGCGCGACATTCTCAGCATCATCCGCGACGAGGCGTACTATTTCCACCCGCAGGGCCAGACGAAGATCATGAACGAGGGCTGGGCCTCGTTCTGGCACAGCACGATCATGACGCAGAAGGTGCTGGAGCCGAGCGAGGTCATCGACTACGCCGACCACCACTCCGGGACGATGGCGACCAGCTCGCGCCGGCTAAACCCGTACAAGCTCGGCATCGAACTCCTGCGCGACGTCGAGCGCCGCTGGAACATGGGCCAGTTCGGCCCCGAGTGGGACGAGTGCGACGACATGGACAAGAAGCGGACCTGGGACAAGCAGCTCGGCCTCGGCCGGCAGAAGATCTTCGAGGTCCGCAAGGTCCACAACGACATCACCTTCATCGACACGTTCCTGACGCCCGAGTTCTGCAAGGAGTACCGGCTGTTCTCGTTCAACTACCAGGACCAGACCAAGAACTACGTGATCGAGAGCCGCGAGTTCCAGAAGGTGAAGCAGCGGCTCCTCTACAGCCTGACCAACTTCGGCAAGCCGTGGATCTACGTGGTGGACGGCAACCACCGCAACCGCGGCGAACTGCTGTTGCGGCACGACTACAATGGGGTAGATTTAAAATTGGATGAGGCCCGTGACACGCTCGTGAACGTGCAGTACATCTGGGCGCGTCCGGTCTGCCTGGAGACCGTGTTGGACGGGAAGCCGACGGTGCTGTGCTTCGACGGCACCGACCACACCCAGCAGCCCACGGGAGGAACCGATGACGCTCAACGAAGCCCTGCTGGCAAGATTAAGTGAGTGGCGGCCGGCGGGCGCCGGGCGGCACTCGATGACGCATACCGCCGCCGGCTGGTCGGTCGCGCTCGCCGCCGACCGTGCCGACTCGCTCTCGTGCCTGGTGTGGGAGCTCGCCGTGGCGCGGACCGACCCGGCGCCCGAGGGGACGACGCTCCTGTCGTGGGCCACGGCCGTCACCGCCCGCGTCACCGGGCTGATGGAGCCGCTCACGGTCCACGAGATCGACGCGACGCGCGGCGAGGCGGTGCTGCGGAGCGCGTCGCCGTCGGCGCGGGCCGACGCGCTGGCGTATTATGAGATCCGCCTCCACGGCACCGACCGCGCCGTCGTGCGGCGATTTCACGGGTCGAAGGCGAAGCCCGGTCGCGAGCAGGTCGCGTTCGCGCTGACGCACGAAGTCCTCGCCAAGCTCGCCGCCGACATCGCCGGTTGATCCAGCCACCGCGCGGCCTCGCGAACCCACTCGACGCCCGGGTTTCCCCGGGCGTTGTCGTTCCCGGACCGTCGCCTATCACATCCGGCGGACCTTCGCCCACACCTCCCGGAGGCGCCGATGACGCGCTACGCGGCAACGCTCCTGACCCTCTCCCTCGCGGCCGGCGCGGCGTCGGCCGCGGTCAAGACCGAGGTCGTCGAGTACGAGCACGCCGGCACCAAGCTCAAGGGCTTCGTCGCCTACGACGACGCGGTGACCGGGAAGCGGCCCGGGGTGCTCGTGTTCCCCGAGTGGTGGGGGCTGAACGACTACGCCAAGAGCCGTGCCAAGCAACTCGCCGGCCTGGGCTACGTCGCCTTCGCCGCCGACCTGTACGGCGACGGCAAGGTGATCGACATCGCCCACCCGGACGACGCGCAGAAGATGGCCATGTTCCTGCGGGCGAACCAGGACGTGTGGCGCGGCCGCGCCCAGGCGGCGTTCAAGCAACTCACCGGCCGCCCGAACGTGGACGCCTCGAAGGTCGCCGCCATCGGCTACTGCCTCGGCGGCTCCACGGCGCTCCAGCTCGCGTTCACCGGCGCCGACCTGAAGGCCGTCACCACGTTCCACGCCGCGCTGCCGACGCCGACGCCCGCCGAGGCGGCGGCGGTGAAGGCGAAGGTGCTCGTCTGCCACGGCGGGGCCGACCCGGCGGTGCCGATGAAGGCGGTGGACGACCTGAAGGCCGCGCTCGGGGCGTCGAAGACGGCGCTCGAGGTCGTCGTTTACCCCGGCGTCGTCCACAGCTTCACCGCGCCGGACGCCGACAAAGTGGGCCGGCCTGCGATGAAGTACGACAAGACGGCGGACGAGGATTCGTGGCGGCGCATGAGCGCCCTGTTCCGCCAGGAGCTCGGCCGCTGACCACCTTCAAAGCCCCGGGACTGCTGTCCCGGGGCCGTGACTTTCCTACCCTGTTCGCATGAAGACGCTCGACGACTTCCGCGCCGTCTACCGACTGCCGCTCGCGGAGCTCATCCTCAAAGCCGCCGCCGTTCACCAGCGGCACCGCAACTACGCGGACATCCAGCGCTGCGAACTCCTCAGCATCAAGACCGGCGGCTGCCCGGAAGACTGCAAGTACTGCTCGCAGAGCGCCCACTACGACACGCCGGTGGACCGCCAGCCGCTCCTTACGGTCGAGGAGGTGCGTGAGAAGGCCGAGGCGGCGCGCGAGCGCGGCGCCACGCGGTTCTGCATGGGCGCTGCGTGGCGGCAGCCGAAGGATGGACCGGAGTTCGACCGCGTCCTCGATATGGTTCGTGTCGTGCGCGAGCTCGGGATGGAGGCGTGCGTCACACTCGGAATGCTCACGGACTCGCAGGCCGAGCGGCTCAAGGACGCCGGACTCACCGCGTACAACCACAACCTCGACACGTCGCGCCGCCACTACCCCGAGGTCATCACCACCCGCACCTACGACGACCGGCTGAACACACTGAAGGCCGTCTCCCGCGCCGGCATTAGCGTGTGCAGCGGCGGCATCCTCGGCATGGGCGAGACGGAAGACGACCGGCTGATGATGCTGTGCGAGCTCGCCCAGCTCGACCCGCCGCCGGAGAGCGTGCCGATCAACTGCCTGATGCCGCAGACCGGCACGCCGCTGGAAATGGCCCCGAAGGTCGATTCGCTCGAAATCGTGCGCCTCGTCGCCACCGCCCGCATCGCGTTCCCGAAGTCGCGCGTGCGGCTGAGTGCCGGCCGCGACCGGATGAGCCGCGAGCTACAAGTGCTGTGCTTCCTCGCCGGCGCCGACTCAGTGTTCTTCGGCGAGAAGCTGCTCACCGCGCCGAACCCGCACGAAAACGCCGACGAGGCGCTCTTCCGCGCGATCGGCGTTTCCCCGTCGCGCGGCGAGCCCGCGACCGCGCCATGACGCTCGCCAGCCGTTGGACAGCCGCACTCGACGACTTGCGCGCGAAGGGCCGCCACCGGTCCTTCCGCCCCCCGGCGGGACTCGACTTCACCTCGAACGACTACCTCGGTTACGGCGGCGGCCGGCGACAGCCCGCTGCGGCTCCCGACCTACAAGTCACCGGGATGTCGTCGCGCCTCCTCCGCGGGCACCACGCGGTGTGGGACGAGGTCGAGACGATGCTCGCCGCGTGGCACGGCGCCGAAGCCGCGCTGGTGATGACGAGCGGCTACGCCGCGAACGAGGGACTGATCGCCACCGTCGCCGAGCCCGGCGACTGGGTGGCGGTGGACGAACTCAGCCACGCCTGCATCATCGATGGACTCCGCGTCGCCCGCCCGCGCAAGTTCCTCTTCCGCCACAACGACCTGAACCACCTCGAAGACGGCCTCCGGGCCGAGGCGGCGAAGCGACCCGAGGGGCGCGAGCTGTTCGTCGTCACCGAGTCGCTGTTCAGCATGGACGGCGACACCGCGCTGCTCCGTGAACTCGTTGACCTGACCGACCGCTACGGCGCCCACCTGATCGTGGACGAGGCGCACACGACCGGCTGCTTCGGCCCGCGCGGCTCGGGGTGCGTGGATGCCGCCGGGGTGCGCGACCGTGTGCTGGCAACGGTCCACACCGGTGGGAAGGCGCTCGGCCTGCCGGGCGCCTACGTGTGCGCGTCGGTGCTGCTGAAGGAGTTTCTGACGAATACCTGCCGCCACCTGATCTTCACGACCGCCCTCCCGCCGGCCGTCGGGGCGTGGTGGCGCGAGCAGATCCCGCGCGTGCAGACCGACGACGCCGGCCGCCGCACCCTCTACGAGAACACCACTGCCTTCCGCGCCGCGCTCGCCCGTCACGGCCTCGCCCCCGCCGGTCGTGACTACGTCGTTCCCGTGGTCGTCGGTCAGGACGACCCGGCGGTCCGTGCCGCGAGCGAGTTGCAGCGCCGCGGCTACGACGTGCGCGCGATCCGCCCGCCGACCGTCCCGGCCGGTACCTGCCGTCTCCGCGTGTCGGTCCACGCCAACCACGACGCGGCCGTCCTCGCTCAGCTCGCCGCCGCCATCGCCGAGGTACTGTGATCGTGACCGGGTTTGTCGTCGTCGGCACTGACACCGACGCGGGGAAGACCGCGTTCTCGCTCCTGTTCCTCACCGCCTTCGCCGAGGCATTCGCCTACTGGAAGCCGGTCGAGACGGGCGACTCGGACACGGAAAAAGTCCGCCGCCTGGTTCCCACTACCCCCGTCCACGAACCACTGGTCCGCTTCACCGAACCGGTTGCCCCGCCGCTCGCGGCCTCGCGCGCCAACCGCCCGATGCCCGCCGCCGCCGACATTCTCACCACCCTCCCTGCCACTGAGCGCCCACTCCTCATCGAGACCTTCGGCGGCGCCCTCTCGCCGCTGACCGACGACACGCTCCAGGCCGAGCTCGTCCGTTCGTTCCGCCTGCCGGTCGTGCTCGTCGGCTCGTCCGCGATCGGCGCCGTCGGCCGCACTCTGGCCGCGATTCACGGAATGGCGCCGTTCGGCCTCCGCCCCGCGGCCGTGGTGCTGATCGGCCCCGACGACGACTACGCCGCCGGCCGGATCACCCGCTTCGCCGACCTGCCGGTCGTCGGCCTCCAACCGCCACCCGCCGAGTGGACATCGGCCACACTCGCCGCCGCGGCCACAGCCCAATCCGGCCGCCTCGCCGCCGTCCGCTCCGCCGTCACCCCCCACGCCGCTCGCGGCGCCGCCCCAGCTACACTTCTTGACGCCGACGCCCGCACCGTCTGGCACCCCTACACACCGCTCCAGCCCGCGGACGCCCCGCTCCCCGTTGTCGCCGCCGAGGACGAGTTCCTGACCCTCGCCGACGGCCGCCGCGTCATCGACGGCATCTCGTCGTGGTGGACGGTCTTGCACGGCCACCGCCCGCCGGCGGTCATGCAGGCGGTCCGCGACGCGACGCACACACTCGACCACGTCCTCTTCGCCGGTGCCACGCACCCACACGCGGTCGAACTCGCCGGCCACCTCCTCGGCTCCATGCCGTGGGGGCCGGGCGGGCGCGTCTTCTACTCGGACAACGGCAGCACCGCGGTCGAGGTCGCGCTGAAGCTGGCGTATCAGGCGTCGTGCCACCGCGGCGAGCCGCAGCGGACGCTGTTCGTCGGCTTCGAGAACGGCTACCACGGCGACACGTTCGGCGCCATGAGTATCGGCCGCGACCCGCTGTTCTTCGGCCGCTTCGAGCCGTTGTTATTTCGCGCCCTCCAGGTGCCGCTTTCCGCCGCCGCGCTCGACGCCGCGCTGGCGCGCCACGCCGGCGAGGTGGCGGCGGTCGTGATTGAACCGCTCGTGCAGGGGGCCGGCGGGATGCGGATGCACACGCCCGTCGAACTCCGCGCCCTGTCCGACGCGGCGCGGCGGCACGGCGTCTATGTCATCGCCGACGAGGTGATGACCGGGTTCGGCCGGACCGGCTCCCTGTGGGCGTTCGAGCAGGCCGACATCGCGCCCGATCTGGTGTGCGCCGCGAAGGGGATCAGCGGCGGCGTGCTGCCCCTCGCCGCCACGCTCGCTGCCCCGGACGTCGTCGCCGCGTTCGACACGCCGGACCGCTCGCGGACGTTCTTCCACGGCCACTCGTTCACCGCGAACCCGATTGCCTGCGCCGCCGCTGTGGCGAGTTGGCGGCTGCTCGAAGCCGGCCGCTGGCGCGTAGACGTGCGCCGCATCGAGGCGTTCTGGGAGCAGCACGTCTCCCCGCTCGCCGCCCTCCCGGGCGTGACGGACGTTCGCGTCCGCGGCCTGATCGCCGCCGTCGAGCTCGACGTACCGGGCGGCTACCTCGCGGACGTGGGCGGGCGGTTGCGCCGGGCCTGCCTCGACCGTGGCGTACTCCTCCGGCCGCTGGGGAACGTCCTCTACTCACTCCCGCCGCTCTGCACGTCGAACGAGTCGCTCGCCCGCATCGCCGACGCGATGGGGCACGCCGTCCGGTCATGCGGCGGGTAGCGCGACCCGGATTGCGGTTGCCGCCCGGCCGCGTTTCTCGCTCTAATTCTCGCCGGCCCGGCCGAGCCCACCCGGCCCGTCGAGGAAGCCGAGCATGACCCCCGACCCCGCCCCGCCCGAGCCGAACCCCGCCGCGCCCGCCCCGCGGCGGCGCTGGCGGCGCCGACTGCTCGGGTTCGTCGTGCTCCTCGCCGCGGCCGTGTGGGTCGCGCCGACGCTCGTGGCGAAGACGGTGCTGCGGGACCGCGTGGTCGCCGCCGCGACCGCCGACGTGCGCGGAACGGTGACCGTCGGCGGCTTGTCGGCGGGGTGGCTCTCGGCGATCGAACTCCGCGACGTCGTTGTCACCGACGCGCGGGGCCGGACGCTGGTCACCGTCCCCCGCGTCGTCGCGTCGAAATCGCTGCTCGGGTTCCTGCGCGACCGCTCGGACCTCGGCGAGATCGACGTTCATGGCCCGGTCGTGGAGGTGGTGAGCGAGGGCGGTTCGACCAACCTCGAAGACGCCTTCGCCGCGTACCTCAAGGACGACGGCATGCCCCCGCCACCGCGCCGGCCGGCGGTGCGCGTGCGCGTCACGGACGGCTCGGTCACACTGCGCGAAGGGACGTCGGGGCGAACGGCGGTGTTCAACGCGGTCGGCGCCGACGTGGACGTGCCCGCGGACCGCGGTACCTCGGTCGCGCTCTCGGTCGCGGCCGCCGCGGGCGGCGGATCGCCGGGGACGATCGCCGTCCGCGGTGCGGTCGGCCCCGGCGGGCAGGCCGAGCTCAAGGCGGACGGGTTCCCGCTCGAATCGTTGTCCGTGGTGCTGCGGCGGGCGGTGCCCGACCTGGTCGTGTCCGGCACGCTGACCGCCGAGTTGAAGGCGCGGTGGGCCACCGGCGAGAAGGCGACCGCGACGGTGGAGGGAACCGCCGGCGTGCGGAACCTTGACGTCTCGGGTGCCGCGTTGAAAAGCGACCGACTCGTCGTGCCCGCGGCGGACCTGCTGCTCAAGGCGGAGTTCGCCGCGGGCGTCGCCCACGTCCGCGTCACCGCCGGTCGGCTGACGATCGCGGACCCGAGCCCGGTCGAGTTCGCGGACGTGTCGGCGGACGTATCGGTGCCGGTAGACGGGAAGGGGGCAACTCGTGCGACAGTCGACCTCGCCACGACGGGGCCGGCGCCCGGGAAGCTCAACGCCGAGGTCGCGCTCGCCGACCGCGGGACGGCGAAACTGCGCGCGACCGACTTCCCGCTCGCAGCGCTTGCCCCTATCCTCCGCCGCCTCGCCGCGGGCACGACGCTCGCCGGCACTCTCTCCGCCGATCTAACCGCCGGCTGGGAGGAGAACGGCACGGTCGCTCGTATCGAGGGGACGGCCGGCGTGCGCGGGCTCGATGCCGGCGGGCCGTGGCTCGGCGCCGATCGCATCCGTCTGGCGTCGGCCAACCTGCCGCTGAAGGCCGAACGCCGCGGCCGGTCGGTGCGGGTCGAGAAGGCCGAACTCACGTGCGACGTCGGCCGTCTCTCGGCCGCCGGTGCGTTCGACTCGTCGGACCCGCCCGAGCGCATCCTGGATCGCCCCGGCGTGACCGTTGAAGCGGACATCGACCTGGCGAAACTGGCGGCGCTCCTCCCGAACGTGCTTCAGCTTCACCAGGGGGTCGCGGTCCGCGAGGGGAGGCTGGTTGCGTCACTCGCCAGCAAGGGCGGCAAGGACGGCACCGTCTGGGACGGCTCGGTCCGCACGACGGCGCTCAAGGCGGTGCGCGACGGGAAGGCGATCGAGTGGCCGGAGCCGCTGTCGGTCGAGTTCACGGCCCGCGCCCCGGCCGGGCAGTTGCCCGCGTTCGACCGATTACTCTGCAAGTCCGACTTCATCGCGGTGAACGCCCAGGGGTCGGCCGAGTCGGTGCGGGCGGCGGCAAACGTCTACCTCGACCGCCTCGCGGAGCGCCTCGGTGAGTTCGTGGACCTCGGCGGCGTCGCGCTCTCGGGCGAGGCGTCGGCGTGGGTGACCGGCACGCGCACGCCGGCCGGCGCGTTCAAGGCCGACGCCGGCGCCGACCTCAAGAACTTTGCGTTCGCCAAGCCCGGCGTGCGCTCGTTCGCGGAGAAGCAGTTGAGCGTGAAGGCGTCAGCTGCCGGCGCGTGGCCAAAGGACGGCCCGATCCGCCTCGACACCGCCTCGGTCGAGCTCACCGCCGGCAACGACCACTTCGAGGCGAAGCTCACGACGCCGATCCGTGACGCGCGCGACGCCCGCGAGGGGAGCACGACCGTCCGGCTGACCGGCGACCTGACGCGCTGGGCCGAGCGGACGCGCGGCTTCCTGGGCGTCCCGCCAGACTACCAATTCGGCGGCACGATCACCGCCTCGGCGGTACTCACGCTCGACGACGGCACGCTGCAGGGCGATCGGGTTTCCGTGGCAATCTCGAACGCCCGCTTCCGCGGCGCCGGGCTCGACATCAACGAGCCGGTCCTGAACGCGACCGGCACGATGAACCTGAACCGCCAGTCCGGCCAGGTCACGTTCGCGCCGGTCACGGTCGTGTGCCCGGCGCTGAACGTCCGCGACGGGCGGTTCGTGTTCGAGTTCTTCGAGAAGGCGCCGATGGCAATAACCGGCCAGGGGGTCGCCGACTCGGACCTGAACCGCCTCGCCAACACGCTGCGCATTCAAGCGTCGCCGGACGGGCCGGACTCGTTCCACGGTCGCGGCGTCGGCCCGGTACGGTTCCGCTGGCAGGGCGACACGACCACATTCGGCGGCACCGTGGACGCCACCGACTTCGCCTACGGGCCGAAGGCCCAGCCGAGCCTGCGCGAGCCGCGGCTGAAGATCGACCTCGACGGCAAATACGACCAGTCTGCCGGCCATCTGACGCTGGCGGCCGCACGGGTCGCACGGCCCGGGCTCGCGGTTG
The DNA here is from genome assembly GCA_017308215.1 of bacterium. GTDB lineage: Bacteria > Planctomycetota > Planctomycetia > Gemmatales > Gemmataceae > Urbifossiella. The sequence goes on from JAFKFQ010000266.1 coordinate 13,780, forward strand.
AAGGGAAGGGGACGTTGGCGAAACTCGACACCACGCAGGACGTGGACCTGGCAGGCTCGATCAGCTACGACCTGAAGCTCCTCACGCCCGAACTCCGCAACGCGATCGGCGGCGGGTTCGACGCAACGGGGAAGGGGACGCGCCCGATCGCACTGCGCGGCAGCCTCATCCCGCCGAAGGGCGCGGCGTCCGACCTCGCGGCGAACGGCGCGCTCGCGTGGGACGCGGTGCGCGTGTACGGCTTCGAAATGGGGCCGGGCGAGTTCAACGCCCGCGTGGCCAACGGCGTCGGCACCGTCAGCCCGGTCTCGGCCACGTTCGGCGGCGGGCGGGTGAGCCTCCAGCCCACGCTGAAACTAGACCCGGCGCCGGGCGAGGTGTCGTTCGCGCGCGGCCGGATCGTCGAGAAGGCCAAGCTGACACCGGCCGTGTGCGCGGGCGCGGTCGGGTATGCGCTGCCGGTCGTAGCGAACGCCGCGCAGGCCGAAGGTGAAGTTTCGTTCGACCTCGACGACAACCGCGTCCCGCTCGCCGACTTCACCGGCGCCACACTCCGCGGCAAGATGTTCGTCCACCGCGCGGCGGTGAGCGCGGGGCCGGTCGTGTCCGAGATCGTGCAACTCCTCGGCGAACCGGCCCCGAAGGTGGTACTCGCGAACGACATGACCGTACCGGTCCGCGTCGAGGCGGGGCGCGTCCACCATGAGAACCTGACGCTCACGGTGAACGGCTACGTGCTGAAGACGAACGGCTCGGTCGGGCTCGACGGCTCGCTCGCGGTCGTCGCCGACGTGCCGATCCCGGGCACGTTCCCCGGGCTCAAGAACAACCCGGCGCTGAAGAAGGCGCTGGAGGGGAAGGTTGTGAAGGTGCCGGTCGGTGGGACGATGGCGAAGCCGGCGATCAACCGCGGGGCGTTCAACGTGGCGGTCGCGGCGGTCGCGCGCGACGCGGCGAAGGACGCCGGCCGTGACCTGCTCAACCGCGAGCTCGAACGCCTCTTTCCCGGCGCGACGCCCGGCGGCCCCTCGACACCGCCCGGCAACCGGCCGCCCCTGTTCCCGCTGCCGCAGGGGCTGCCGATCCCGAAGCGGCCGTAGCTTACCGCTTCTTCTTACCCGGTACGCGGCGGCGGACGCGGTACACGTCGCCGCTGTGGTGCGTCACCAGGATCGCGCCGGCCGCCGCGTACTTCTGGAACAGCGCGTCGGTGACGACCTCCTCGTCCGGCCAAGGGTACGCGAACACGATGTCCATGTCCGCCGGGTCGAGGCCGAGTTGGTCGTAGGCGTCGTCGCTCTCGGTTGTGAACCAGGCGTACTCGCCGGCCTTGTACACGCGCTCCTCGGCCCCCTTCGGCACGAAGCTGCCGGCGACGAACTCGGCCTCCAGGCCGTAGTCCTCGGCGAGGCGGCGGGCGCAGTCCACGAGGCCGGCGTCGATCTCGATGCCGACCGCCTCGAACCCGAGCATCGCCGCGAGGCACGTCACCACCCCGTACCCGCTCCCCCACTCGCAGAACCGGTTCCCGCGCGCGACCGGGTTCTCGTCCAGCGCCGTGAGGATGCGGTACGCCGTCGGGTAGTCCGACGGGACGAACGCCGGCACGCGCGCGGAGTAGAGGAAGTCTTCGATCCGCCGGTCGGCGTCGCGCAGAAACTTCCGCACGTCCGGCGGCAGGGGGGCGTCGTCGTCGGGGTACGGCACTTCGACCAGCGGCATGATGGGGTCATTCTACCGGTTGCGTGCTCCCGCCGGCCCGCGTACCTTCGGGGCGTCCCACCCGGAGGCACCGCATGGCCCGCTTCCTCGCACTCGTCGTGCTCGGCTTCCTCACCGCCCCGGCGCGGGCCGACGACGCCGACTCGCTGCGCCGCCTGCTCGACGGCCCGGTCCTCACGCCACGGACCACGCTCCTCGAAACGCAGGAGTTCCTGGAGGGCCGTGTCCCGCGACTGCCCGAGCCGACGACGGCCGCGGCGTGGGAGAAGGAGGCCGACCGGCTGCGCGCCGAGGTGCTGGCAAAGATCGTGTTCCGCGGCGAGGCGGCGGCATGGAAGGACCGCAAGGCGGCGGTCGTGGTCGGCGAGCCGGTCGCGTGCGACGGGTACTCGATCCGGATGGTCCGCTACGAGGTCGTGCCGGGGTTCTGGGCGTCGGGCGTGCTGTACGTCCCGACCGGGCTCGCGGCTGGGGCGCGGGTGCCGGTCATGCTCGCGCTCAACGGCCACGACCGCGCCGGCACGGCGGCGCGGTACAAGCAGCTCTTGTGCATCAACCTCGTCCGCCGCGGGATGATCGCGTTCAACGCCGAGTGGGTCGGCATGGGTCAGCTCGCGGCGCCCGGCAACCAGCACGGCGCGATGAACCAGCTCGACCTGTGCGGCACGAGCGGGCTGTCCGTGTTCCACCTGTCGATGACGCGCGGGCTCGACCTGCTCCTCGCCCACCCGAACGCAGACGCCAAGCGGGTGTCGGTGTCCGGCCTGTCGGGCGGCGGGTGGCAGACGATCTTCGTGAGCGCGCTCGACCCGCGGGTGACGCTGGCGAACCCGGTCGCGGGGTATTCGAGCTTCCACACCCGCGCCCGGCACTTCAAGGATCTCGGCGACTCCGAACAGACGCCGACCGACCTGGCGACCGTCGCCGACTACACGCATCTGACGGCCATGATGGCCCCGCGGGCGACGCTGCTGACGTACAACTCGAAGGACAACTGCTGCTTCGAGAGCGGCTACGCGCTCCCCCCGCTGGTCCGGGCGGCGGAGCCGTTCTTCAAGCTGCGCGGCGCCGCGGCCGCGCTCCGCACGCACGTCAACGACGACCCCGGCGACCACAACTTCGAGAAGGACAACCGCGAGGCGCTGTACCGCATGATCGGCGACCACTTCTTCGCGGGGAACAAGGACTACCCGCGCGGCGAGTTGCCGACCGCCGGCGTCCGCCCGCCCGCCGCCCTCGCGGTCGAGCTGCCACCCGACAACCTGACGTTGAACGGTCTTGCCCGTCGGCTTGCCGCCGATTTGCCGCGCGGGGCCGGGCGGCCGAAGGGCGACCGAGCCGCACTCACAGCCTGGCAGACCGAGCGGCGCGACCTGTTGGCGACGCTCATCCGGTTCCCGGACCTGAAGCGCGGTGTCGGCGGGGTGGACAAGCTAGACGAGCGCGGGCCGTACCGCGCCGAGTTTCGGACCATGAAGGCCGGCGCGTGGACGGTGCCGATGGTGGCGGCGGAGAAGGGCGGGCCGAAGCGTGCGGCGGTGGTGCTGTGCGACAAGGGTCGCGCCGCCGCGGCGCCACAAGTGGACGCGCTCGTGCGCGACGGCTACCGCGCAGTGGCAACCGATCTGTTCGGCCTCGGTGAGTGCAAGCCGCCGAGCCACGACTGGCTGTGGGGGCTAATGCTGGCGACGGTCGGCGAGCGCCCGCTCGGCGTGATGGCCGCCCAGCTCGACGCCGTGGTGCGCTCGCAGGCCGCGGTGTCGCCGGACCGGCGCGGGGTGAAGCTCGTCGCGGTCGGCCCGCGGGCGTGTACGGTGGCGCTGGTGACGGCCGCGCTGAACCCGACCGCCGTGGCGGCGCTGGAACTCCACGACCCGCCGGCGAGCTTCAGGGAGGTGATCGAACAGAACCTGCCCGTGAGTGCGGCGCCGGAGCGGTTCACGTTCGGACTGCTGGAGCGGTTCGATGCCGTCGACATCGCCGCGCTCGTCGCGCCACGGCCGGTGGTGCTGCGGGCGGCCTCAGACCGGGCACGAGCGGAATTCGGGACGCTGGCGGGTTGGTACGCGGCGTTGGGGGCGGAATTCGTTCCGGGGAAGTGAAAGTGCCACCGCTTGCGGCTTCGCGCGTGGCAGCGCGAAGCCGCAAGCCACTGCTCAGCTCATCGGGCGGCCGCGCTCGAATTTCTTGCGGTCGCTCTCCTTCAGGTACAGCTTCCGCATCCGGTGCGCCTTCGGCGTCACCTCGACCAGCTCGTCGTCCTCGATGTACTCCAGCGCCGCCTCCAGCGCCAGCTCGACGGGCGGCTTCAGCGGCACGTTCTTGTCGGCGCCGGCGCTGCGCATGTTGGTCAGCGCCTTCAGCCGAGTCACGTTCACCGTCATGTCCTTGTCGCGGGCGTTCTCGCCCACCACCTGCCCCTCGTACACCGGCTCCATTGGCCGCACGAACAGCAGCCCGCGCTCCTGCAACCCCTCGATCGCGTAGGCCGTCGCCTTCGCCGTCTCGGTGCTGATCAGCACGCCGTTCGCGCGGCCCGGGAACTGCCCCTTCACCGGGCGGTACTCGAGGAAGTTGTGGTGCATGATCGCCGTGCCCTGCGTGGCGGTCAGCATCTTCGTGCGCAGGCCGATCAGCCCGCGGGCGGGGATGTGGAACTCGATGTGCGTGCTGTTCCCGTGCCCGCCCTCCATCTTCACGCACTCGCCCTGCCGCTCCAGCACCAGCCGCATGACCGAGTTCGAGTGGTCGTTCGGCACCTCCACCACGAGGTACTCGTAGGGCTCGTGCTTCTTCCCGTCGACCTCCTTGAGGATCACCTGCGGCTTGCCGACGGCGAGCTCCGAGCCCTCGCGGCGCATCGTCTCGAGCAGCACGCCGAGGTGGAGCATCCCACGCCCGCTCACGATGAACTCGCTCTCGCGGTCGCCCGGCTTCACCTTCAGGGCCACGTTGTGCTGGAGTTCCTTTTCCAGCCGGTCGCGGAGCTCGCGGCTCGTCAGCGGCTTGCCGTCCTGGCCGGCGAACGGCGAGTCGTTCACCTTGAACAGCATGTCCAGCGTCGGCTCGTCGATGGTCAGCGGCGGCAGCGCCTTCGGCTTCTCGAACTCGCAGATCGTGTCGCCGATGTCGGCGTCGTCGATGCCGACGACCGCGCACACGTCACCCGCCCCGATCTCGTCCACCTCGCGGCGGGCGAGGCGGTCGAACTCCTGCACCTGCACCACGGTGTCGTTGAACGTGGTCCCGTCCTTCTGCTTGACCACCGTGACCTTCTGGTTCTTCTTGATCTTCCCGGCGACGACGCGGCCGACCACGATCTTGCCGAGGAACTCACTGTACTGCAGGTTCGTCACCTGCATCTGGAGCGGCGCGTCCGGCTCGACCTCGGGCGGCGGGATGGTGTTCAGGATGGCGTCGAACAGCGGTCGCAGGTCCTTCGGCGGCACCTTCATGTCGGTGGTGGCGACGCCACTCCGCCCGCTGGCGTAGATGACCGGGAAGTTGGCCTGCTCGTCGGTCGCGCCGAGCTCGATGAACAGGTCGAACACCATCGAGTGTACTTCGTCGATCCGCGCGTCCGGGCGGTCGATCTTGTTGATGACGACGATCGGCTTGAGGCCGACGGCGAACGCCTTGCGGAGCACGAAGCGCGTCTGCGGGAGCGGGCCTTCGGCGGAGTCCACGAGGAGGAACACACCGTCGGCCATGCGCAGGATGCGCTCGACCTCGCCTCCGAAGTCGGCGTGGCCGGGGGTGTCGATCAGGTTGACCTTCACGTCGCCGATGCGGATGCCGCAGTTCTTCGCCAGGATGGTGATGCCGCGCTCGCGCTCCTGGTCGTTCGAGTCCATGATGAGGCCGTGCTGGCCCCCGACGAGCTTGTCCAACTCCTCCGAGCGGAACAGGCCGCTCTGGCGCAGCATCTGGTCCACCAGCGTCGTCTTGCCGTGGTCGACGTGGGCCACGACCGCGACGTTCCGAATGTCTGTCCGCTTCATGAAATCCGTTCGGGGTGCTGTGGGCCGACCGGGCGGAGAGGGCGTGCCCGCGGCCGAACCATCTTTCTAATCTACGGACCGGCCGCTCCGCCCGGAAGGGGCGGGGGTTGCGAAGAGTCGGTGAAAACCTCGCCGATCCCCCGCGGCGCGTGGCCGCGACCGGCCGGGCGGCGTAGTGGAAGGGCATGGACCTTTACCTCATCCGCCACGCCGACGCCGGTGACCCGCTGGAGTGGGAGGGCGCCGACGCCGACCGCCCGCTGACCGACCTCGGTCGCCGACAGGCGCGGGCGCTCGGGGCGGCGTTCCAGGCGCGGGGGATTGCGGTGGCGGCGCTGCTGACCAGTCCGCTGACGCGCACGGTGCAGACGGCGGGCGAGTTCCGCGAGGCGCTCGGCGCCGGCGCCGAGCCGACGGCGTGCGACCTGCTCGCGCCGGGTGAACTGCGCCGTCGAAAGCTGACTAAGCAGGTCGCCGGACTGGGTGTGGAGTCGGTCGCGCTCGTCGGCCACAACCCCGACCTGTCCGCCTACCTCGGCTGGCTGCTCGGAGCGAGCCCCGAGCAGGTCGAGCTCGTGAAGGGCGGGGTGGCGAAGGTCGTGTTCGAGGACGAGCCGGCGAAGGGCGAGGGTGTCCTCAACTGGATGCTAACGCCGGTGTGGTACGGCGTCTGACGCTCCCGACACAATCTCCCGACCCGAACGATCACTTCACGGCCATCCCCTTCAGCGCCCACTGTCGCCACGCGTATTCGAGTTCGGGCGCCTTCCAGCCGGCCGTCTCGATCACCTTGGCGACCTCGGGCGAGTCGCCGTTCTCGTCCGGGCGGAGGTTGTTGACGAACCGGCCGAACTTCTCCTGGCTCGCCTTGTCCGAGCCGAACGCGAGATAGTCGAAGAACGCCGTCGCCACCAGCTCCGCGTCCGGGCGGTCGTTCGCCCACACCTCCATGAGCATCGCCGGGCCACGGGTCTTGCCGAGAACCGCTGCCTTCGCGGCCGCCTTGTACGTCGTCATCCGCTTGCTCGTTGGGCTGTCGGCGCGGAGGCTGGCGGCGCGGCCGTAGCCGTTCCGCGCCCACGCGGGTACCGGGCTCGCCGGCCCGGCCTTCGCCTGGAAGTACGCCGCGCCGATGACCGGCCCGAGTTCGGCGACGAGCTCCGCGTCGGTCGCCTTCGCCGCCACCTCGGCCCCCGTCGCCGCCGCCGGCTCGTCGCCGCGGATGCCGACGAAGTAGCCGCTCTCACTCCGCTCCCCGGCGACGAGGCGGAGGAAGTTGCCGTACGCCTTCCGGTCGGGGACGTGGTAGACGGTGAGCTTCCCCTTCCAGGGCACCTCGGCGTCGGCGAACTGGAGTCCCTTCCGGGCGAGTTTGGCCGTCTTCTCCAGCGCGCCGGCCACGGCCTTCGCCCGCGCCTCGGGGAGCGGTGACGCGAGGATGAGCGTCTCCGACTCGACGACGCTGTACCCCTTGAGTTCGGCCTTCTTGAGGTTCTCGCCGGCTGCGGCCTTCTGCCGGTCCGAAACCTCGTCGGCGGACGCGACCGCGGCGGCGAACAGCAGGACGGCGGGGAGCGTGGTGCGGAACACGGGCAGGCTCCGGCGGGGATGGGCAGGCAGTGGGAAGATTATAACGCGACCCACAGCGGTTCGGGTAGGATACCCATCTGCCACCGGAGCCCGTCATGACTCAACGCCTCGTGCGCCATCTCACGCTCGCCGCCGCGGTCGCCGTCGTGGCCGCCGGCGCCACCCCGGCCGACGAGCCGAAGGGGAAGGCGAAGCACCCCGCCAACCGGCTGGCGAAGGAGAGCAGCCCGTATCTGCTCCAGCACGCGCACAACCCGGTGGATTGGTACCCGTGGGGGACGGAGGCGTTCGAGAAGGCCAGGCGCGAGGGGAAGCTGGTCTTCCTGTCGATCGGCTACAGCTCGTGCCACTGGTGCCACGTCATGGAGCGCGAGACGTTCTCGAACCCCGAGATCGCCAAGATCCTCAACGCGAACTTCATCTGCATCAAGGTGGACCGCGAGGAGCGGCCCGACGTCGATGACGTGTACATGACGGCGCTCAACGTCACCGGCGACTCGGGCGGCTGGCCGCTGTCGATGTTCCTGACGCCGGACGGCAAGCCGATCTTCGGCGGCACGTACTTCCCGCCGAAGGACAAGAAGGTCGGCGACGACGTGCAGATGGGCTTCCCGTCGGTGCTGGCCCGGGTGCAGGAGCTGTACACGAAGGAGAAGGACGGCATCTTCAAGCAGGCCGACCGCATCGCCGAGCTGACCAACGACTCGCTGGCGCGGAACACGCGCTTCCAGCTCGTCGGCCCGCTCACGCGCGAGATGGTCGCCGAGTCGGCGGGCGCCTACGAGGTCGATCCGGTGCACGGCGGCACGGGGTCGAAGGAGAAGGAGTTTCGCGGCACCAAATTCCCACGCGCCGCGGTGTGGGGCTTCCTCCTCCACCACGCCACCCGCACGAAGGACCAGAAGCTCGCCGGACAGGTGAAGCTGACGCTGCGGCAGATGGCGCTGGGCGGCATCTACGACCACCTCGGCGGCGGGTTCCACCGATACAGCACGGAGCGCACCTGGACCGTGCCGCACTTCGAGAAGATGCTGTACGACAACGGCCAGCTCGTCGAGCTGTACGCCGAGGCGTTCCGCACCGACCCCGACCCGCTGTACCGCCGTGTCGTCGCCGAGACGCTGGCATTCGTGGCGCGCGAGATGACCTCGCCCGAGGGCGTGTTCTACTCCGCGCTCGACGCCGACACGGAGGGCGAGGAAGGCGCCTTCTATGTGTGGACCGGCGAGGAGATCGCCAAGGCGCTCGGCAACGCCGCCGACACGGAGTTCGTCAAGACCGTGTACGGCATCGGCGCCCCGAACTTCGAGGGGAAGGCACACGTCCTCCGCCTGCCCAAGCCGCTCGCCGGGATCGCGTCCGACTTGAAGATCACCGAGGCGCAGCTGCTCGAACGCCTCGCCCCGCTGCGGGCGCGGCTGCTCGACGCACGCGAGCGGCGCACCAAGCCGTTCCTCGACAGGAAAGTCATCACGAGCTGGAACGGCCTGATGATCGCCGGCTACGCGAAGGCCGGCGAGGTGTTCCGCGAACCGGCCTACAGCGCCGCCGCGGCGAAGGCGGCCGACTTCCTCCTCCGCACGCTCCGCACGCCGGACGGCCGCTTGAAGCGCCTCTACGCCGCGGTGCCGGGCGAGAAGGCGGCGCCGCGGGGTAACGCCTTCCTGGAAGACTACGCCTACCTCACACACGGTCTGCTCAACCTCCACGACGCGACCGGCGAGAAGCGCTGGCTCGACGAGGCCCGCGCGCTCGCCGACACGGCCGCGAAGTGGCACGCCGACGACGCCCGCGGTGGGTTCTATTTCACCGCGCACGACCACGAGAAGCTGTTCGCCCGGGCGAAGGAGGGGTACGACGGCGCGACGCCGTCCGGCAACGGCGTGATGGCCCGCAACCTCGTCCGCCTCGCCACGAAGACGAACGACGCGAAGTATCGTGACCTGGCCGGCAAGTCGCTGCGGGCGTTCGGCGGGATGCTCCGCACCAGCCCCGGCTCGGCGCCGAGTACCGCGCGGGCTCTCGACCACTGGCTCGACGTCACGGCGAAGGAGTCGGTGGCCGTAGACCCGCCACCGAGTCCGAAGGCGCCGCGCGAGTCGGCGGATGTGGTGAAGGCGACGGTGACGGTGGCCGAGCCGGACAAGAACGGCTCGCGGCGGTTCGGGGTGCGCCTCGCCATCACCGCCCCGTACCACGTGTACTCGAACCAGATCCTGAACAAATCACTCGACGGGTCGAAGACGACATTCGCGGCGTTCGTCGGCGGCAAGGAGATCGACACCGTCCAGACGTTCCCGCTCGGGGACGTGGTGAAGGACGCCGGCGGCGACTACCGCATCTACACCGACGGCACGACGTTCGGCGGGGTGCTCCCGGCGGGCGTAAACCCTGCCGACGTGGAGTTCCGCGTGCGGGTGATCGCGTGCCGCGAGGGGACGTGCCTGCTGCCGTCCACCCTGCGCGTGCGGCCGTGAGTGACGGCGGGTTCCGCGGGCGGGTCAAACTCGGCGAGTTGATCGACGCGGCGCTGGCACCAGCCGAGGCCGTGGCGCACGCCGGCTTCGTGGCCGACCTCGCCGCGGTCACACGGACCGAGGACGCCGTGGCCGCGGTCGCCGAGCGCTTGCTCACAGAAGGGGACCGCGGTCGGCGCGTGTTCCTCGAATGGCTGGCGCGATTGCCGGTGCGCGCGCCGGCACGGGTTCTGGAACAGGTTCCTCAACTCCTGGCCGACCCGCTCCTCCCCGACGACCTCCGCGTTCGCGCCGCGGCCCGTGCGCTCCGTTCGGCGCGCGACCCGAAGCACTTTCTGACACACCTCGTTCCCGGCCTGACCGCCGGACAGACGCCGCTCAAAGCGCTGGGGCTGTTGCGGGCGGTTCAAGGTCGGCTCCGGCGCTCCCGCGCGCTCGACCTGTTGATCGCCCGCCGCGAGCGACGACTCCGCCTGACGTGCCCGCATTGCCCCGTGCGGCTCCCTCGGGCGGATCTCGCGCGCCACCTGTATGAAGTCCACGGGTTGGTCCTCGACCGCGGCCGTGCCCGCCACCCGGACCGGATCGCCAAGGCGTGGCAGAAGCAGTACCGGGCCGGTCGGGACACGACACTCCTGGACCGCGCCGCCCACCTGTCCGACCCCGCCGCACTCCGCGCCTGGGCCGCGCGGTCCGGCCCGCCTCAAGCCGACCTGACCCCGCTCGCGGCCGCCGCCGGCGTGCGTGGGTGCGGCCTGTGCCCCCGCTGCCTCGGCGAGTTGCAGCCCTCGGTCGAACCACTCCCCCCGCCGCTCGTCCTCGCCGGCGGGCGGTTGACCGGAGATGGGTACACGGTCGAGGTCCGGGGGCCGGACGGGCTGCGGACGTGTACCGTTTCAACCCCCGGCGGCGTGTTGCGATCCGGTCTGGACGGTCGCCGGGCTGTCGGCCCGCGGGCCGCGGGGGTCGTCGCGGCCGCCGCGGTTCTCGTCGCCGCGATCGCACTCCGTGCCGCGGTTCCGGCCACGCTCGTTCTCGCCGGACTCGCGTGCCTCGCGGCCCGATTCCTCCGCGGCCCACTCCCCCCCGCGGGTGAGCGGGCCGTGGACCGGGCGTGGACCGACCTCGTACCGCGCATCCGTGCGACTCCCGCCGGCGATCGTGTCCTCACGCGCCTCTGCCGCGCGAGCGTCGGCCGCGGCGACGAGGACGAGCGGGCGGACGTGTTGGCCCAGCTTCTCGGCCCGGCGACCAGCCCGGTGCGTCAGGCGGCCGTTCGCTTTCTTCAGGCCGACGATTCGAGCCGCCTCGGGGTGGACCGACTGGCCGCTGTGGGAAGCCTCATCGCGGCCGGACTGACGGGGGATGAGCCGATCGCCTTCGCGGAGCACGTTGCCGGGTTGTTCGCCGGGACCGAGCCGCCGCCGCCCGCGCCGGAACTCGCCCGGCTCCGCATCCTGGCCCTGGAGGCCGCCTTCGCCGCCGGGTTCGCGCCGCGCGGCCTCGCCGACCTGTGGGCCGCGTGCCCGCGGCTGAAGGACCTAATGGCGGTCGAGCCGCTGTCGCGGCTCGGCCTTCAGTACGCCGTCTGGTCGCTGCGGGAGGAGGAACCGTGGCGGGACTATGCTCCCACTGAGACGGCCTTCGAGCTGGCCCGCGTCGCCCCGACGCTCGGCGGGAGACTCCTCGCCGACTACCCGGACCTGTTGCTGTACCACCGCCCACCCCCCGGCGTGGATGAGGCACTCGGGTGGGTACTGGTGTGCGCCCGCGGCGTGGTCGTCGGCGGGCAAACGGTCGCGGACCCGGACGCGGAAGTGCGGGTCGAGGGCGGGCGGCTGATCGGGTCGGCGACACTGACCTTCGGCCCGCACCGGTTCTCGCTCCCGCGGCGGCCTCCGTCCGGGTTCGTAGCGACCCTCAAGCGCGTTCTGCGGGTACGGACGGAAGTCGTCCTTCCGCATCTCGACGCCGCACTGGCCGCGGCCCCAGCCCACCCCGGCCTCGCCGCGCTCGCGCGGCGGTGTCGGTGCGGCGCCGACGTGTTGGTCTCGCCGGGTCGGGTTGGCCGGGTGCTTCGCACGGCCGCGACGTGAGGGGAGCAGCGGCAGACCCGTTTAACGAGAAGTGGTCGGTCAGCCACATCTCTCTTCTCGTTCCCCCGCTCTGCGGGGGAATGCCGGGTTTTCGCCGCCCCGCGGCGTGCCCTTGATCACATCGGTGACGCTCTCCAGGGAGCAGCGGCGCCCGCACCCCGGCGCGTCCGCACGACGGACCGGGGGCCAACGCCCGCGCCGCGGAGCGGCGGCAGACCCGTTCCCCCCGCAGAGCGGGGAAACGAGAAGAAATGAGAAGAACGCGCAGTCCGGCCGCGTCTGCCACCCGGACAACCCGCAGGTCTACGTCCGGAGCGGACGGTGGGCACGGACGGCGTCCAGCGCGCGCCGGATGTCGGGGGCTAGTGGGGCTTCGACTTCCAGCCAGTTACCGGTCCGCGGGTGGCGGAAGCGGAGGCGGAAGGCGTGCAGCGCCTGTCGGCCGATCAGCACCTCGTCCACGTCCTTCTCGGTGCCCGGGACGAGGTCCGAGAGGAGGAACCGGTCGCGGCCGCTGTAGTGCTTGTCGGCGAGGACGGGGCAGCCGGCGTGCATGAGGTGGACGCGGATCTGGTGCGTGCGGCCGGTGCGCGGCTGGACGCGGACGAGCGTGTACCCGCGGAACCGTTCGAGCACCTCGTAGTAGCTCAGCGCGTCCTTCGCGTCCGGGTCCGTCGGGTCGAGCGTGACCGCCATCTTCTCGCGGTCGTGCGGGTGGTGCTTGATCCGGGCCTCGATGTAGTCGGTGTCGCGCTCCAGCTCGCCGGCCGTCAGCGCGACGTACTCCTTGAACACCTTGCGGGTCTCGAACTGGTTGGAGCACTCGCGGTGGGTCTGGTCGTCCTTGGCGATCAGGATGACGCCGCTCGTGTCCTTGTCGAGCCGGTGGACGATCCCGGCCCGGAACGCGCCGTTCTCGCGGCTCAGGTGCTCGCGGAAGTGGTACTGGAGCGCGTTCACCAGCGTGCCGGACCAGTTCCCCTTCGCGGGGTGGACCACCATGTCCGCCGGCTTGTTGATGACCGCCAGGAATTCGTCCTGGTAGAGGATGTCGAGCGGGATGTCCTCGGGCTCGGGGAGCTCGTGGTCCGGGGCCGGCATCTCGACGTGGAGCCGGTCGTTTTTCCGGACCTTGTAGCTCGGCTTGCTCGGCCGGCCGTTGACGGTGACGCCGCCGGACTCGATCGCCTTCTGGATCTCCGACCGGCTGTACGCCTGCATGTGGATGTGGAGGTACTGGTCGAGCCGCATCCCCTCGACCTTGATCTGGGCGATCAGGTCGATCGGCTCGCGCGTACGCGGCGGCACCGGCGCGACCGGTGCCGGGTCGAGGAGGTCGTCGTCGTCCGCGGCGGTGGCCATCGGCGGATCCGGGAAACGCGACGCGGGGGGCCGAAACCCCCCGCTGCGGTCGGTCGAATTCAGTCGCCCGTCCTTACGGCGCGATCGGCGGGTGGCCCGGCGGGAGCGGGGGCATCACCGGGCCGCCACCCGGCAGACCGGGAACGCCACCCGGGCCGCCCATCGGGAACCCGGGGGGGAGCCCGCCGCCGGGACCGAACGGCATCCCGCCCGGGCCGAACGGCATTCCGCCGCCGGGGCCGAACATCCCGCCCGGCCGGGACGGGAAGAAGGTCATGTTGTAGAGGTTGGTCTGTACCCGCCGGATGTCCTGCATCAGGGGTTCACCCGGCGCGCGGAGTTCGGCGGCGGTCTTCTTCGCCTCGTCGCCCCACGGGCTTCCCTCGGCGACGGCGGCGAGCTTCTCGAGCCACTCGGCGGCAGCGGTCGAACTGCCGCGGAAGCTGTCGAGCCCCGTCCCCTTGGTAATCCCGATCAGCGCGAGCTCGGCCTTCGCCAGCCCGAGGTAGCACTCGGCCTGGAGGACCGGCGAGTCCTTGAGGTCCGGCGCCAGCTTGCCGAACGACTCCTTCGCGGTCTCGATACTCGCCAGCGCCTTCTGGCGTTCCCCTTGGTCGCCGGTCACGAGCTTGTCGATCCCGTCCGGCCCCAGCTTGACCCGCGCCAGGTGGACCTCGGCGAGCTGGGCGGGGAGCGTGCCGGGGTAGTCCGTCATGACCTTCTCGAGGTCTTCCCGCGTGGCCGCGACCTCCAGGTCGAGCCACATGCGCGAGGAGGCGACCTCCTTCTGGCCGCGCATGAAGATGAACAACCCGATCACGGTGATCAGGACCAGTACGGCGGCCATCACCCAGTACGGGACGAGCTCGCCGCGCTTGAACTTCTGCCACGCGGCCCGGACGGCGGTGCCCGGCGCCGGGGTTTCGGCGGGCGACGGGGTCGTCGGGGACTCGGTACTCATGCCGGGCTCCGTTCCGCGGGGCGGGTCGCACGACCGATCCAGACGCTACGACCGGCGGTAAGGGTGGATGATAGGCCGACTGCCCACCCCGGTCAACCGGGGCCGACACCCGGCGCGGCGGGGCGTAGAATACGATTCTTGCTCGCAGCCACATACGAGGGTGACATGGCGTTCGGGTGGTTCAGACGCGGGCTGGCGAAGACCGCCAGCGTGTTCGGCGGTGTACTCGACATTCTCCGCCGCAAGGGGAAGGTCGATCAGGCGTTCCTGGACGAGCTGGAGAAGCAACTCTACCGGGCCGACCTCGGCACGCAGGCGACGGCGACGATCGTGGACCGTGTCCGCCAGGGCTTCCGGGACAAGGAAGTCGGGGAAGAGGTGCAGGAGTTCGTCCGCAAGCAGCTCCGCGACCTGCTCGCCACTGAAACCGCAGGGCTAGCCTACGCCCCGAGCGGGCCGACGGTCGTGATGGTGGCCGGCGTGAACGGGTCGGGGAAGACGACCTCCATTGCCAAACTCGCCAACCGGCTCAAGAAGGACGGGAAGACGGTCGCCGTCGCCGCGTGCGACACGTTCCGGGCGGCGGCGGTCGAGCAGCTGACCGTGTGGGCGGGCCGCATCGGCTGCGACATCATCAAGCAGGGGCAGAACGTCCAGCCCGCCGCCGTCGCGCACGACGCCTGCGAGGCGGCGAAGGCCCGCGGCTACGACGTGCTCGTCGTGGACACCGCCGGCCGGCTCCACACGCAGGCGCACCTGATGAAGGAGCTCGAAAAGATTCACACCGTCGTGAGCCGGCAGATCCCCGGTGCCCCGCACGAAGTCCTGCTCGTGCTCGACGCCTCGAACGGGCAGAATGCCGTCACCCAGGCCGAGCAGTTCTCGAAGTCGGTGAAGTGCAGCGGGATCATCCTGTCGAAGCTCGACGGGTCCGCGAAGGGCGGGGCGGTGTTCGCCATCAAGCAGAAGCTCGGCCTGCCGGTAAAGTACGTCGGCCTCGGGGAGGGGCTCGACGACCTGGAGCCGTTCGACCCCGACGCCTTCGTTGCTGCGCTGTTTGAGAAAAACTAGGGCGATTATCGGGGCAGCTACTTCGCCACCTCGACCGCCCGCGTCTCGCGGATGACGGTCACGCGGATCTCGCCAGGGTAGTCGAGCTGCTGCTCGATGGCCCGCGCGATGTCGCGCGACAATTTGACGGCCTCCGCGTCGGTCGTCTGGGCGGCGTTGGCGATCACGCGCAGCTCGCGCCCGGCTTGGATCGCGTAGGCGTGCTCCACCGCCGGGAAGCCCATCGCCACCGCCTCCAGGTTCTCCAACCGCTTGACATACTTCTCCAGCGTCTCCCGCCGTGCCCCCGGACGGCTGGCGCTGATCGCGTCCGCGGCGGCGACGAGGACGGTGTAGATGTTGTCCACCGTCACGTCGTCGTGGTGCCCGGCGATGGCGTGGAGCACCTCCTTGCTCGTCTCGCCGTAGCGGCGGGCGAGTTCGGCGCCGACCTTCGGGTGCCCACCTTCCATCTCGTGGTCGGCCGCCTTGCCGACGTCGTGGAGCAGCCCGCACCGGCGCGCCAGCTGGGGGTTCAGCCCGATCTCGCCGGCCATCAGCCCGCACAGGTGCGCGACCTCCAGTGAGTGGAGGAGCACGTTCTGACTGTAGCTCGTGCGGAACTTGAGCCGGCCGAGCAGGTGCAGAATCTTCTCGTGCGGCTCCGGCACGTCCGCCTCCAGCACCGCCTGCCGCCCGGCCTCGGTGACGTGCTTCTCCATCTCCGCCTGCGTCTCGGCCACGACCTCCTCGATGCGCGTCGGGTGGATGCGGCCGTCGGCGATGAGCTTGGCGAGCGCCAGGCGCGCGGTCTCCCGCCGGACGTTGTCGAAGGCGGACACGATGACGACGCCGGGCGTGTCGTCCACGATCACGTCCACCCCGGTCGCCTTCTCGAAGGCGCGGATGTTGCGCCCCTCGCGGCCGATGATCCGGCCCTTCATGTCGTCGGACGGGATGTCCACGGTGCTCACCGTGGTGTCGGCGGTGTGGTCCGCCGCGAACCGCTGGACCGCGGTGGCGAGGATCTCGCGGGCCTTCGCCTCCGCCTGCTGCCGCAGCCGCTCCTCGTGCTGGCGGATGCGGGCGGCGGCCTCGTCCGCGAGTTCCCGGTCGAGCCGGTCGAGCAGCGTCCGTTCGGCGGCCTCGCGCGACAGCCCGCTCAACTCGTGGAGTTTCCGCGTCTGCTCCTCGGTCAGCTCGTCCAGCCGCTTCGACTTCTCCTCCAGCCGCTCCTTCCGCTCGGCCAACTTCTTTTGAACCGACTCCAACTGGCGCTCCTTGCGCGTCAGTTCGCGAGCCTTCTGCTCTGCCGCGTCCTCGCGCTTCTCGGCGCGGCGCTCGACCTCGCGCGCCTCGGCCCGTGCCTGATCCAACTCCCGCAGCAGCTCGTCCCGGCGGCGGGCGGCCTCATCGCGGGCGCGGAGTTCGGCGTCGCGGACGATCTCGTCGGCCTCGCGCCGACCCTTCTCGACCAGCTCCCGCCCGCGGGCCTCGGCCTGGCGAACTTCCTCCTCAACGCGGGCGGCCTCGAGGACTCGGGCGGACGGCGAGCGGTTGACGGCGCGGGCAACGAAGTAGGCCAGCGCGGCGCCGGCGAGGGCTGTGGCTGCAGCCAGCCCGGCGGCGTGTTCGGGTTCCATTCGGGCGGTCCTTCCCGGGGCCAGCGGGCGGTTGCGTGACGGCCCGGTCCGGGTGATTGTCTGGGGTACCGTCGGGCGGGTATGCAGGCCGTCGTCCAGACGGCCGGGCGGCCGAACGACCGCCCGGAACCCGCCCGGTCGTCCTGTCGCGCGGGGATGGTGGCATTATGCGGAGGCCGGAAACCGACTGCAACCGGTAGGTGGGACGTGCCGCGGTGGGATGCGGTACGGGAGCGGGTAAGGCGGTGCGATTAGCGATTGATGCGATGCCGTCAAGCTCCAAAAGTGATGAATAATTCATCAGGATTCCGTAGTATTATGACAATTCTATGAAGGTTTGTTGAAACCGCCGTGGCCCGTCTCCCCCCGTATCCGGTCTGGTGTAGTCCTGGGGTGTGTCATTTGGTTGCTCCTTCGCCCAGCCCTGGGAGGTTTCGCGATGGGTCGCACGACGCGTGGGGCATTCACGCTGATCGAGCTGTTGGTGGTGATCGCGATTATCGCCATTCTCATCGGACTGCTGCTGCCGGCGGTGCAGAAGGTGCGGGAGGCCGCCGCCCGCAGCACCTGTCAGAACAACCTGAAGCAGATCGGCCTCGCCTTCCATGCCTTCCACGACGTGAACAGCCGGATGCCGCACGGCGGGCGCGACGGCAACCAGACGAACGGTTGCGACTGCTGCAACTGGGATCTCGACTGTACGGACCCGGCCCCGCCGGCCGGGACGATGCGGGACCGCAGCGGGTGGAACTTCCGCCACCACATCCTCCCGTACATCGAGCAGACGCCGCTCTTCAACCAGATCGACAACAACGAGTTCCACAAGGTTCCGGTCAAGATCTACTTCTGCCCCAGCCGGCGCGCCCCGACCGTGTACGGGACGACGACGCGCTGCGACTACAACGGGAACGCCGGGACGGACTTCGCGAACGGTACGCCGGTCGACGGGAAACCCGGTGGCACCCCGCCCCAGACCTTCAACGGCGTGGTGGTCCGGGCCAACGTCGCCCCGGTGACGATGGTGTCGATCAGCGACGGGACGTCGAACACGGTCATGGTCGGGGAGAAGTGGCTCCACCCCCAGCGGATCAACGCCGACGGCGGTGACAACGAGCGCTACGCCAACGCCGGGTGGGACGAGTGCGTGGTGCGGATCGGTGGGGGCACGTACACCTACAACTACAACAACGGCCAGTGCTCCGGTCCCTACACCAGCCGCTCCATCCCCCGGACGCCCCAGCCCGACCGCGACGCGCCGTGCGAGGTGGACGGCGCCGGCAAAACCAAGACAATCTGGAACCAGTCGTTCGGCTCGTCGCACGTGGGCGGCACCCAGTTCGTCCTGGCCGACGGGTCCGTTCGGAACGTCAGCTTCAGCATCGACGCGGTCGTCTGGGCGGCGGCTTGCACCCGTAACGGCGGTGAGTCCCAGCAGCTCAACTAACCCCGGAGCACCCATGACCGGCCGGTCGATTCTCACCGCTCTGGCGCTCGTGGCCGGGGCGGGGTGTGGCAACAAGACACCGACCATCACGCCCGAGATGGAAGCCCAGCAGAAGGCCGCCGACAAGGAAGTGAACGACGGCGAGAAGGCGTGGCAGAAGGAACAACGCAAAAAGTGATCAACCCGCGGCCCGGACCACCGGGCCGCACGTCATTTTGTGAGGCGATTGATGACCACGAACACCACCCCCTGGCGCGGCGTCGCGCTCGCCGCGACACTCGTTTCGTTCGGCTGTGTGGAGGTCGCGCAGGACGCCCCCCGACACCCGCTCGCCGGAACCGTGACCCGGAACGGGCAACCGGTCCGCGAGGGGGGACTGATCTTCGTTCGCAAGGGCGGCGGCGGACCGGTCGTGAACGCGGCAGTCGAAAAGGACGGTACGTTCTCGGCCCGGAGCGAGTATCGCGACCGGGCCGGGAAACTGGAATTCCGACCCGGCGCCCCGGCCGGAGAGTACACCGCGGTGTACCACCCGCCGAGTTCCGGTGCGAAGACCGGGTTGGAAGTCGAGTTGACCGACCCGGTTGTCGTTTCGGACGGCGGGGTCACGGTTGCCCTGATCTTACCCGAGACGATGCCGCAGGGCGGTGGAGCCCCGCGCGACGAGGACCGCGCGACCCACAAGTGAGCTGACGGGCGTGTCGTCCAGGACCTCCCGCCGGCCCGAAATCGGTCGGCGGAATCGGATTTTGAACTTGCGGACCGAGGGAGATAACACACTAATGTTAGTCCGTGTCGTGAACGGCCGTTCCGTCCTCGACCGCTGTCGATCCCACGAGGTACGCCCATGCTCCGTTGCCTGCTTCCCGCGGCCCTGACCGCCGCCCTGGTGCTCGCCGGCGGGTCGGTCGCGCAGGATTCCAAGAAGGAAGTTAAGAAGGACGACCCCACGCCGAAGGCCAAGGGCATCCTTCCGATGAACTGGGGCAAGCTGGGGCTGACGGACGCCCAGAAGCAGGATGTGTATACTGTCCAAGGTAAGTACAACGCGGAGATCGACAAACTTGATGCGAAGATCCGGGAACTCAAGGCCGCCCGGGACAAGGAGATGAAGGCGGTGTTGACCCCGGAACAGAAGAAACGCCTTGAGGAGATTCTTCTCGGGAAGGACAAGTGACTCGCCGTCGGGCATTTTCCTGATGTCGCCGTCGCCGCGGGAGGCGGTTCATGGGGCTGGATCGAACCGTCCGGTTTCCGTCCGGGAGCGTCCCAAGTTGGGACGCGGTGAGCGACCGGTTGAAGCGCCTCGGCTCGCCGGTCGCACTCCGCATGATCGACGGGTTACCGGCCTTCCCGGACGAATCGCCCGAACCGGGGTGGCGAGAACTCCGGGTCGGGACCGCGGCCGGGATGGTCACACTTCGAGCCGCTACCGGCACCCTCACGTGTGTTGTCTGGGGTAATGCGACGGACGCACTCCGGCGCGACTGGGATGCGGTCTGTTGGGCCTGTGCGGCAGCGGGTGACGGGCTGGTTGAAACTCCGGCGGGTGCCGTGAGTGCGGACGACTTTGCCCGCGCAGCGGGCTTGCGACCGGAATAACCACTACCACTCGCCTACCACCCGCGGTCTGCGGGCGGGTTCGCCCTCTCGTCACGCCCCGGCGCGACCGATACACGTCTGTGGCGCCCCAACGGGTTGCACTTGCCCGGGTCGCCCCGTTC
The DNA here is from genome assembly GCA_017308215.1 of bacterium. Classification (GTDB taxonomy): domain Bacteria; phylum Planctomycetota; class Planctomycetia; order Gemmatales; family Gemmataceae; genus Urbifossiella. The sequence continues at coordinate 33,850 of JAFKFQ010000266.1, forward strand.
CGCTATTTTCCGCCGACCCGGGGCGCCGTGTGGCCGCGCGTCGCCGGGGAGAGAAGGGGTCCGCCGTGACCGTCACCGTCCGACAACTCGCGGAATGGGTCCGGGGCGAAGTCCTCGGGGACGGCGACCTGTTGATCGAGGACGCGCGGGTTCTCGGCGACGCCCGCCCCGGCGACATCACGTTCGTGGACGGGGAGCGACACGCGGCGGCCTGGCACGCCTCGCCCGCGTCCGCCGCCGTCGCGCCGGCCACCATCCCGGTCAACGGCCGCCCGCTGATCCGCGTCCGCGACCCGCTCATGGCGTTCGCCGAGATCGTCCGCCACCTCCGCGGCCGGCCGCCGGAGACGGCGGGCGTCATCCACCCCTCCGCGGTCGTCCACCCGACGGTCCGCCTCGGTCCGGGGGTCTCGGTCGGGCCGTTCTCGGTGATCGGCGAAGACACCGTGGTCGGCGAGGGGGCGGCGCTCCACCCGGGGGTGGTGATCGGCCGTGGGTGTCGGATCGGCGCCGGCACCGTCCTCCACCCGCGGGTCGTGCTGTACGACGACTGCGTGATCGGGAGCCGGGTGGTGGTTCACGCGAACGCGGTCATCGGCGCCGACGGCTTCGGCTACCGACCCCAGGACGGGCGGCACGTCAAGGTGCCGCAGCTCGGCTGGGTCGAGGTTGAGGACGACGTGGAAATCGGCGCCGGGGCGACGATCGACCGGGGCACCTTCGGCCCGACCCGGATCGGGGCCGGCACCAAGATCGACAACCTCGTGATGGTCGGGCACAACTGCCAGATCGGCCGCCACAACATCCTCGCCGCCCAGGTCGGGATCGCCGGGTCGAGTACGACCGGGGAGTACGTGGTGATGGCCGGGCAGGTCGGCGTCGCCGACCACATCCGGATCGGTGACCGGGCCGTCATCGCGGGCAAGAGCGGCGTGATCTGCGACCTGCCCGCGGACGGGCGCTACCTCGGCTACCCGGCCCGGCCGGAAGCACTCGGGAAACGGGTCTGGGTCACCCTCGACCACCTCCCGGAGATGCGCCGCGACCTCAAGCGGGTGATGGAACGCCTCGACATGGGGGACGAGTGATCGCCCACCCGCTCAAGCCGTTCCCGACGCGGGCGGGTGGGGGTGCGGCCGGCCGGGAGCCGGTCGGGCTCCTCGCCTGTGCCGGTCGGTTCCCGATCGTCTTCGCCGAGAAGGCCCGCGAGGTCGGCGTCCCGGTCGTGTGCCTCGGTGTGGCGGGGATGGCCGACCCGGCGCTGAAGGACCTCTGCGCCGACTTCCGCTGGATGCACCGGGCTTCGCTCGGCTTCGTGATCCGCACTTTCCGCCGCACCGGGGTCCGGCGGTGGACGATGGCCGGGAAGTTTCACAAGCACGAGCTGATGAAGCCCTGGTGGCTCCTCCGGTTCCTGCCCGACTGGCGGATGATCCGATTCTGGTTCTTCCGCCCGCGGCGGGCGAACAACGACGACTCTATCCTCCTCGGACTGATCCACGAGTTCCGCGCGCACGGGCTGGAATGCGTGTCGGCCCTCGACTTGTGCCCGGAGCTGCTCGTGCGCGAAGGCGTTCTCACCCGCCGGCGGCCGACCCCCGCCGAGGAACGGGACATCGCCGTTGGCTGGCAGTTGGCCCGCGAGATGGGCCGACTCGACGTCGGCCAGAGCGTGATGATCCGCGACCGCGCCGTGCTGGCGGTCGAGGCGATCGAGGGGACGGACAAGGCCATTCTCCGCGCGGGCGAGATGTGCGGCGGGAGCGGATTCGTCGTCGTGAAGGTGGCGAAACCCGCCCAGGACATGCGGTTCGACGTGCCGACGGTCGGCGTCCAGACCATCGAGTCGATGCGGCGGGCCGGGGGCAAGGTGCTCGCCATCGAGGCGGGGCGGACGATCCTGATCGACGAGGCGGAAACCGTCGCGTTGGCCGACCGGTACGGCATGACCCTGACCGCCCTTACCACCCCACCGGGCGGGTGACGAGCGATTTGCCCTTTCCCGCCCGCCCGTCGGCCTCGATAATCCAACAACTCATTCGCGCCCGCCGGCGGTATCGCCCGTTATGGGGTCTACGACCTTTCTCTTACCGAAGCCGGTCCCGGCGGCGGCCGAGCCACTCCTCCGCCTCGCCTGCCTCGCCGGCGGCTACGACCAGACGCCGACGCCGACCCGTGCTGAGGTTGCCGACGACCGGCTCGTCCTGACGCGGGAGACCGGCGAGAGCGGCTTTCTCGTCGTACCCTGGCCCGTCGGGGCGAACGGGGCGGTCGTCGTCACGAGCGCGACGGTCCGCGAGCGGGCCGAGCCGTACCGGTTGCTTGTCGAGCTCGCCCGGGGCAAACTTAACCAGGTTCGCTCCCAGACGGGCGAGTGGAAGGACATCGGCCTTCACACGCCGGACGGCTACGAGGCCGAACTCGCGGACCTGACACGCCACTTCGCGGTCGCCGTGCTGGCCGCCGACGGCGCGGCAGCGGACGCTGCCGCGAACCGGGTGCTTGACCGCGCGTTTCTGCTCGCGGACCAGCTCGTCCAACTGTACGTCGAGCAGATGTTCGCCACCCGCCACCAGGAGGAGGGAAAGCTGGGGACGCGGCTGTCCGCGCGCTCCGCCGCGCCGGTGTCGCCGCAACTCATGGCCGAGTACCGCCGGGCGTTCAACGCCGCACGGGTCGGGCTCCGGTGGGCGGACGTGGAGCCGGAGGAGTCGCGCTACAACTGGGCCGCGCTCGACGCGGCCGTGGCGTCCGCGGAGGAGCTCGGCCTGCCGGTCGTGTTCGGCCCGGTGATCGACCTCGCCCCGGGCATGCTGCCGGCGTGGGCCGAGGCGTGGCGCGGCGACCTCCCCACGCTCGCCGCGTTCATGTGCGACTACCTCGAAACCCTGGTCGGGCGGTACAAGGAGCGGATCCGCCGCTGGGTGGTGTGCGCGGGCTTCAACCACGCCGACCACTTCGACTTCTCGGACGACGACCGCCTCCGACTGGCCGCGCGGCTGTTCGAGGCGGCCGCCTCCTTCGACCCGGACCTCGATTTCTCGCTCGGCGTCGCCCAGCCCTTCGGGGATTACCTCGTCGACCCCGGACAGACCATTTCACCGCTCGCGTTCGTGGACGACCTGATCCGTGCTGGCGCCCGGGTCGGCGGGATCGAGCTCGAACTCCGCGTCGGTACCGCCCCCCGCGGCAGCCTAGCGCGGGACCGTCTCGACGTCTCCCGGCTGCTCGACCTGTTCAGTTTGCTCGGCCCGCCGCTCGACGTCGTGCAGAGTTACCCGGCGGGGAATGCGCCTGACCCGGCGACGGTCGCTCACGGGGAGGCACTCCGGATATCGGCTTGGCGAGACGGCCCGACGCCCGAGTCACAGTCCGAGTGGGGGATGGGGGTCGCAGCCCTGGCGCTGTGCAAGCCGCAGGTGCGCTCCGTGACCTGGGACCACTGGGACGACGGCGACCCGCACATCACCCCGTTGGGCGGGCTGGTCGCCGGCGGGCGGGTCAACCCCCTACTCAGCCGACTCCAGGGGCTGCGGTCGGCCCACTTGGAATGACATCGGGTCGGCGGCGTCACCAACACGAGAGCGCGCCTGCGGGTTTCGGAAGTGGTCGGGTTGGGCCGCGGACGAGACCACCCGCCGAACGCGAAAGGCACGCACCGCACGGGCACCGGCTTGCGGGTCACCGCCCGTCGGGGTAGAATTTCAACGTTTCGCACCATCTGACTCGCAGACCCAAACCCTACACACCCCGGCGCGGGCTCGCGCCACCGCCCCCGAGGCCGAGGCGATGCCCGCCGCCGACGACTCCCGAACGACCGACGCTGCCGACCCGACGCCGGGCGCGGACGGGCCGCGGGCCGTTGGCGGGTATCGCCTCCTCCGCCGCGTCGGGGAAGGGGGGATGAGCACCGTCTACCTCAGCTACGATGTGTCCGCCCGCCGGCCGGTGGCGGTGAAGATTTTGGCAGACCACTTGGCGGGCCGCCCGGAGTTCGTTAGTCGGTTCTATCGTGAAGCCCGGCTCAGCCAGTTC
>JAFKFQ010000313.1 GCA_017308215.1 bacterium
GCCGAGGTGGTGCGCGAGGAGCGCGGTCCGAAGATCGTCATCCAGAAGTTCAAGAACAAGACCGGGTACAAGAAGCGCCAGGGCCACCGCCAGGACCTCACCCGCGTCAAGATCACGAAGATCGCGTAAGGGGCTGACGACCAATGGCACACAAGAAGGGCGCGAGCTCCTCCAAGAACGGCCGCGACTCGAAGCCGAAGCGCCGCGGGGTGAAGATCTACGGCGGGCAGGCGGTGAAGCAGAGCGGGATCATCGTGGTGCAGTGCGGGACGAAGTTCGCCCCCGGCCGGTTCGTCCGCCGGGCGAGCAACGACTTCCTGTACGCCACCACCGCCGGCAAGGTGTACTTCGACCAGGGCGGCAAGCGGGTGAACGTCCTCCCGGACGACGCCGCTAGCGTCCTCGTCTGAGCGACGGGCGAGTGACGAAAGCGCCGCGGCCCACCCGAGAGGGTGGGCCGTCTGCTTTTCCCGTCCGTCCAAGCCCGGGACGTGAGCGGCGGGGTGGGCGATCCGGCCTTCGCCGGTTCGAGACGACGGGCTCACGCACCCCGTCACTCGCACCCCGCGCTCGGGCGGAAAGAAACGGAACCGGATCTCATCGAACGAATCCGACCGGGGCGCCGACTCCGTCGCTCACGCGCCCGGCTCGTCGGTCACGCCCCGTACTTGCCCAGCCGGCCGGCGTGGGCCATCGCCAGCAGCATCAGGTGCTTCGCCTGGAACTGCCCCAGCCCGCCGCGCAGGCAGTCGCGCTCGCCGAACGTCGCCACGTCGTCCGGGCGGCAGGTGGCGTCGGCGGCCAGCACCGTCGGGACCGGGTGCCAGCTGTGGCTCTTCATCCGGCTCGGCGTGCTGTGGTCGCCGGTCACGATGAACACGTCCGGGTTCAGCGCCCGGACCTGCGGGATCACCGCGTCCAGCTTCTCGATCATCTGCACCTTCGCGGGGAAGTTGCCGTCCTCGCCGGTGCTGTCCGTGTACTTGTAGTGCAGGAAGAAGAAGTCGTACTTGTCCCAGACCGACTTGAGCGTGTCCACTTGGCCCTGGAGTGTCTGGCCCGGGTCGAGGATGTCCATGCCCACGAGGCGGGCGAGCCCCTTGTACATCGGGTAGACGGCGATCGCCGCCGACTTCAGCCCGTACACCTCCTCGAACGTGGCGATGTTCGGCATCCGCGCGAACCCGCGCAGCGTCGCCCCGTTCGTCGGCGCCTCGGGGGCCAGCACCTCCACCGCCTTCGTCACGAACTCGTTCACCACCGCGGCGGTCTTGGCGCTCGCCGGGTCGCTCCCCTCGGCCTTCAGCGGCGCCACGCCGACCGCCTGCGGGTCGGTGTCGTTCACCGCGTCGCCCAGCCCGTCGCCGCGGATCACCAGCACGAACCGGTGCTCGCGGACCGGCTCCACGAAGAGTTCCACGCCCGGGATCTTGATCGTCCGCAGCCGCGCCACCGCGGCGGCGTTCTTCTCGTTCGACGGCCGCCCGGCGCGGCGGTCGGTGATCTTGCCGTCGGCGCCGAGGGTGCAGAAGTTGCCGCGGATGGCCACGTCCTTCGGGCCGACGGCGAAGTTGATGCCGAGCGCTTCCAGAATGCCACGGCCGATGCGGTACTGGAGCGGGTCGTAGCCGAACAGGGCGAGGTGCCCGGGGCCGCTCCCGGGGGCGATGCCGGGGAGCACCGGCGTGCTCAGCCCGCACACCCCGTCGCGCACCAACCCGTCGAGGTGCGGGGTGTTCGCGGTTTCGAGCTCCGTCTTGCCGCCTTTCTCGACCGGCAGGCCACCCAGCCCGTCGGCGACGAGCAACACGATCTTCGTGGCCGCCGGTTCGCGCAGTTCCTGAATCAGCTGGTGGGTGTTCATAAGGATCGAGTTTACGCCCCGCGAAGAGTGACGTACAGTTAGCGGGTAAGCGATCGGCCGGAGTCCGTTGCCCGCCCGCGGCTTACGCCCGACTTCGCCTCCGGGACGACCCCATGCAGTTGCCCGACGAGAATATCGACTACCAGTTCGCGCGGTTGCTGGCCCGGCCGCCCGAGGTATGGACCCCGCTCGCCGAGTTGCAGGCCCAGCACTTCCTCAGCCCGGACCGGCTCGACGCCGTCAAGCCGTGGCTCAACCAAGTCCGCGGGCGGGTCGCCGCCGAGCGTGAACTGACGAACGTGCCGGCCAAGGACCAGCCGCTCCACGCCGGGTTTATTGACCTGCCGCAGAAGCTCCTCGACGGGTTCCGCCGCAAGCAGGACGCCAGCGACCTGGGCAAGGTGCTGCGCGCCGCCAACCGCCTCAAGGAGAACGTGGACCGGGTCATCCTGCTCGGCATCGGCGGCAGCGCCCTCGGGGCGAAGGCGCTGTTCGACGCGCTGTGCCACGCCCACCACAACGAGCTCCCGGCGAAGCTGCGGATGGGCAAGCCGCGCGTCTACTTCGAGGGGAACGCGCTCGACAACGACGCCCTCCAGGAGCTGCTGGAACTCCTCGAGAACACCTGCGTGGACCCGGAGATCCCCGAGGAGCGTTGGGGCGTCGTCGTCGTCAGCAAGTCGGGCGGCACGGTCGAGACGGCCGCCGCCTTCCGGGCGCTGCGGGCCGAGGCGCAGAAGTACTACGGCCCGAAAGACCCCCTCCTCAAGCAGGTCATCGTCCCGGTCACCGGCCCGAAGGGGAAGCTCCGCGACCTGTGCCGGGCCGACGGGTACGCCGACGACGACATCCTGACCATCCCGGACGACGTCGGCGGCCGGTTCAGCGTGTTCAGCCCGGTCGGGCTGCTGCCGGCGGCGGTAATGGGGCTCGACGTGCGGGCGCTGCTGCTCGGCGCGGCGACCATGACCAAGCGGTTCCTGGAGGAGCCGTTCGAGAAGAACCCGGTCCTCCAGTACGCGGCGGTCAACTACCTGCTCGCCGAGGAGGGGAAGAAGACGACGCGGGTGATGGCGTGCTGGTCGAAGAAGCTGGAGGCGGTGGGCTGGTGGTACGACCAGCTCCTGAGCGAGAGCCTGGGGAAGCTCGGCCGCGGGCCGACACCGCTGACGGCGGTGTACAGCCGCGACCTGCACAGCCGCGGCCAGCAGCACCAGGACGGCGCCCGCGACAAGGTGGTGAACAACCTGGTGGTGCGGAACGCCCGGCACCAGCCGATCCAGGTCGGGATGTCGGACCGGAACGAGGACGACCTGAACCAGTTCAGCCGGAAGGGCTACCCCGACCTGCTCGACGCCGCGCTGAAGGGGGCGAACGAGGCCTACGCCGACGCCGCCCGCCCGACGGCGGACATCGTCCTCCCAGCGCTGACCGAGCACACGGTCGGCCAGCTGATGCAGTTGCTCATGCTGGCGACGGTGATGGAGGGCCGGCTGATGGGGATCAACCCCTACGGCCAGCCCGGGGTGAAGGCGTACAAGGCGAACATGGTGCGGAACCTGAAGGCGGTGCCGAACCTGCCGAAGGGCGAGGTCCGCGACCAGACGAAGGGCGTGTGACTCCGAGTCGCGTTGATTCGGCACCGTCCTGGGCGACCGTCGGTCCTAGCGACGCGGGCTGAAGCCCGCGGCTACCGGGTCTGGCGCGGTAGCCGCGGGCTTCAGCCCGCGGCACCCGCCGGGGCATCGAAATGGATCAGCCCGATCGGGTGTGACTCGCCCAGCCCGCCGATTCCGACTACCCGTGCCGGTCGAGTTCCGCGAACAGGTTCGCGAGCGGCACGACCACGCCCGGCAGCACGGCACCGCCGTCGAGTGTGTCGGCCGCGGTTAACTCGGTGAAGTCCGTCCCGGACGTGTAGACCCGCGCCGCCCGCGCCCGCGGGTCGATCTCCCACACCACCCGCACCCCCGCCGCAAAATACTCCGCCCGCTTGCGGGCCATCTCGGCGGGCGTATTCCGCGCGCTGAGGATTTCCACGGCGAGGTCCGGCGCAACGTTCGCCACCGGCTCGTCCGGCAGTCGGCGCCCGGGGAGGCGGTCCCACGACACGAACGCGAGGTCCGGCAGCCGAACGAGGCCGGACACGAGCTCGTAGGTGCCGTCCGCGCCCGTGAGGATGCCGAGGTTCCGACCGCGGATGTGGGCGTTCAACATCTCCGCCAGGACGAGCGCGAGGAACGACTCCCGGACGCCCATCGGTTTCTCCACGAGTGTATCGTCGAGCAGTTCGCAGCGGCGGTTCTCGTCGCGGAGCAGGTCGGCGACGGTGGCGGTCCCCGGAACGGGATCGAAGCGGACGCGGTCGGCTGGCACGTCGCCGAGCCGGCGGAGCAGGTCGGCGACCGTCCGCACCGGCGGCCGGAACGAGGTGTTCATGCCCCCACTCTAACGGCGGCCTGGGACGGGAACAACGCTGTGCGGCGGGCACGCGTGGCGCGCGGCACACGCCACGGATGAAATCGCCCGCCCCGCGGTGCGTCTCACCTCCGTGGCGTCGCCCTGGTGCGGGCGACCGGCGGGTGCGGAGGGGCGCGGTGGAACGGGCCGAAGCCGTGGCGGGTGCGATCCTCGGGTGCGCCGTCGGCGACGCCCTCGGGCTCCCTTATGAGGGGCTGTCGCGGCGCCGCGGCGTCCGGCTCCTCGGGCCGCCCGACCGCCACCGGTTCGTCCTCGGCCGCGGGATGGTGTCGGACGACACTGAGCACATGTGCATGGTCGCGCAGGCGCTGTGCGCGGCGCGGCGACGCTGCGGGCGACCCTCAAGCTGTGGCTCGGGTTCCCGCCGGCGACCAGCGGCGTGTTCTCCGCCGGCAACGGCCCGGCGATGCGGAGCCCCGTCCTCGGCGCGGCGATCGACGACCTGAGTACGCTCCGCACGCTGGTCCGGGCGTCCACGCGGGTCACGCACACCGACCCGAAGGCGGAGCACGGCGCGTTCGCCGTGGCGCTCGCGGCGTGGTATGCGCGGCGCGGCCGGGACACGCCGGCGGCCTTCTTCGAGGCGTACCGTGCCGCGGCGCCGGACGCGCCGGACGAGTTCCGGGAGTTGCTGGCACGGGTCGAGGCGAGCCTCGCCGCGGGCGCGTCGACGGAGGCGTTCGCCGAAGAGATCGGCTGCGGCCGCGGCGTGACGGGCTACGTGTACCGGACGGTGCCGGTCACGCTCCACGCCTGGCTGAGCCACCCCCGCGACTACCAGGCCGCGGTCACGGTGGTGATCCGCTGCGGCGGCGACACGGACTCCACCGCTGCGATCGTGGGGGCGGTCGTCGGCGCGGGGGTCGGGCGGGCGGGCATCCCGTCCGGGTGGCGGGAGCGGCTGTGGGAGTGGCCGCGCTCGGTCGCGTGGATGGACCGGCTGGCCGCCGCGACCGTCGCTGCCGTAACGGCGGGAACGCCGCAGCGCCCGCCGCGGGTGCTCCCGGGGGCCGGGCTTATGCGGAACCTCGTGTTCCTGGTCGTCGTACTCGCGCACGCCGCCCGCCGGCTGCTCCCGCCGTACTGACCTCGCGGCGGGGCCAACGTGGGGCCAGACGTTGACCGCCGGACGGACCACGGGTAGCGTCGCAAGGAGTCAACGCGACCATCGTCACGTTGACACGCGCCCGGGAGGTTCGGCATGTCCGATCACGGCGAAAGCGAACCGGAACCATTTGACGCGGCCGAACTCCGCAAGGCACTCGGCGAAGGCGATCCCGCCAAGGTCCGGGCGCTGCTCGCGGCCGGTGCGGACATTCGTTACACGCGGCCGAAAGGGTCCGCCGCCCTGATCAACGCCGTTCACGGCCGCGACGTTGCCCGCGACCCGCGCCTCCTCGATCTCCTCACCCTGCTCGTGGAGTACGGCGTCGATCTTAACGCGGTTTCCGAGTACGAGGAGTCCGGCCTGCGGGTGCTCTCGCGCGTCGGGCGGTTCGACGCGGTCCGCCTGTTGTTGCGGGCCGGGGCGGACGTGAATCAACTCGCGTGGACGCCGCTCATCGCGGCCGTCGCGCTGGGCACCGCCGCCGACGTCCGGGCAGAACTCGACCGCGACGCCGATCTGGAAGAGCAGGACTGGTGGTCGCGGACGGCCTGGCTGGTCGCGATGCTCGCTGGCGATCTCGACAAGGCGAAGCTGCTCCGCGAGCGCGGCGCGGACACGTCGGCACGCGGTCGCTGCGGCCAGCCGCCGGCCTTCTACGCCATCCACGGGCGAGCCCCCGCCACGGTCCTTCGCTGGTTGATGCGGGTCGGGGTCGATGTCCTCCAGGTTGACGACTACGGCACCACCCCACTTGGGGAAGCTGCTGCCGCGGACGACCCCGACGCGGTTGCCACCCTCCTTGCGGCGGGGGCGGAGATCGATGAAGGTGAGAAGTTGTTCGGAACGGCACTAGCTCGGGCGAGTTCGCCCGCCATGATCCGGCGGCTACTCGACGCCGGGGCCGACCCGGTAAGTCTGTCCTGCTACCACCAGCGCATCCTGATCGGCCTCCCGGAGACTCGGGGGAAGGCACTGGCAGAGGTTTCCCCGGACGAGTTCTGGCGTGCGCCCACGCGCTACTTCGGCGGACGGAACCCCGACCTGCTGCGAGAGCCGTTCTGGGAAGCTATGATCCGCGATGGGGTCTGTGCGTACTCGGCCCGTAAGCGGTTTGTGGACGGGGGCCAGCTAGGCGAACCGGTCTGGTGCGCGGACCGCTACGGTCAGTCGCTGACGCTGCTCCCGGACGGGCGTGCCGTGCAGATCGCCGGCGAGCACGAAGACTCGTACGACCCGGACTTCTGCATCTACAACGACGTGTTCGTCCACGAACCCGGCGGGGGCGTGGCGATCTACGGGTACCCAGAAGACGTGTTCCCGCCGACGGACTTCCACACCGCCACGCTGGTCGGCGACGCGATCTACGTCATCGGCTCGCTCGGCTACCACGCCGCCCGCCGACCGGGCGAAACGCCCGTGTACCGCCTGGACGTTCATACCATGCGGATGGACCGGGTGGAAGTCGGTGGCGACCCGCCCGGCTGGATCTTCCGGCACCGGGCGGTCGTAACCGGGCCGCACACGATCCGCGTCTGGGGCGGCGAGGTCATCACGGGGCCGGGGGCACCGGTGGCCAACACCGGCACCTTCGTACTCGACCTGACCCACCGCATCTGGTACCGGGAAGTGACGCCGGACGAGCCTGGGGCGTGAGCCCCCGGCTCGCCTCTCGTGCCTCACTGCACCGCCGCCACCGCCAGCTCTTGTAGCGTGCGGCGGAAGTCGGAGGCGTCGCCGTTCGGGAGGCCGGTGCGCTGGATCATCAGCACCACGAACACGTCCTTCGTCGGGTCGATCCAGCCCTGCGTCCCGAACGCGCCGCCGTGGCCGAACGTCCCCGGCGAGAGTGTCGCCGTCACGCCCGTCGGCTCCTTCACCACCGCCCACCCGTAGCCGAAGCTCATCCCGTCCACGAACCCCGTCTTGATGTCGCCCGTCTGCGTCTTCGTCATCTCGGCGACCGCCTTCTCGCTCAGGACGCGCTTGCCGTTCAGCGCGCCCTTCTTCAGCATCATCTGGTACACCTTCGCCTGGTCCGCCGCGGTCGAGACCAGACCGCCGGCCGGGATCGGGTGCTTCGGGTTCTCCGGCAGGCCCACCAGCCCGAACGGCCCGACCTTCAGCTTCCCGTCCGCCTTGCCGTAGGTCAGCGCCACCCGCTTCAGGTCGGCCGGGGCCGGGTAGAACTTCGTGTCGGTCATCCCGAGCGGGTTGAACACGCGCTCCTGCAGGAACGCCTCGAACGACTTGCCGCTCACCACTTCGATGACGCGGCCGAGCGTGTCGATGCCGGAGTTCGAGTACGCCCACTTGGTGCCGGGCTCGAACGCGAGCGGGAGCTTGGCGACCGTCGGCACGGCCTCGGCGAGCGTCTTGTCGCGCTTGGCGTACACGTCGCCGAGGCTCGGCGGGTAGGCGGCGAGGCCGGCCGTGTGCGTGAGCAGGTCGCGGAGCTTCACGGCGCGCTTCGGCTTCACGCCGCCGGCGAGCGACAGGTCGGCGAACTCCGGCAGGTGCTTCGCCAAGTCGTCGTCCGGGCTCAGCTTCCCCTCGTCCATCAGGATCATGATGGCGATGGCGGTGATCGGCTTGGTCATCGACGCGATGCGGAACAGCGTGTCCTTCTGCATCTCGTCCCGGGCGGCGAGGTCGCGGTAGCCGACGGCCTCGTGGTGGACGACGCCGGACGAGCGGCCGACGAGCGTGACCGCGCCGGCGAGGTCGTTGGAGTCGACGAACCGCTGCATCGCCGGCTTGATGGCGGCGAGCTTCGCGTCGTCCGCCGGCCGGGCGGGCGCGAGCGCGGGGAGCAGGAGCAGCGGAACGAGGAAGAGAGCGACGCGGCGCGTGAGCATCGGTGCGACTCCGGGGGAGGGGACGCGGGTGACGGTACGTGAAGCGGGGGCGCAGAGCAACCGAAATGACGAACGACAAAGACCTCGTTCCCCGGCGGTGCGGGGAACGAGGAGAAAAGCCGCGTAGCGTGTTGTCCGGTAGTCGCAGGCTGAAGCCTGCGCTCAACTTCACGCAGGCTGAAGCCTGCGGCTACTAGGCTAAGACACGACAGCCCAATCGAACCGACACCGAGATCACGAACTGCCACTGGACAACGCGCTGCCTGGCTCGGTTATCGGGCCGTGCTCACGCGTGGCCTTGCTCGCACCCATATCCACCCTTCGTGCTTCGCTAGTTCACTGTCCTCGGGAGTGTACGCTTCACCGTGAAGGAAATCGAAGCCTGCAAGTACACATACGGCAGCGTCGAGTGCGTCTGCACTCAGTTCCATGGCCGCCCTGTCCTCCGGCAACTGGAGGGCGTGCTCCAAGCTCCCCAGTATTACTTTTCGTTCCGCGACCTTTTCTTTCTTCTTGTAGCCTGTGTCCGGGATGCCGTGGGCGATGAGTGTAGCCGCGGGATAGACCTCGATCGCGGCGACTCGCTCGGTATAGTTCGGCTCCCACGCCATCGGGATCGGTAACCCGGTCTTCTGCCGTACTTCGTCGAGAAGTTTGAGTGCCGAGTGCGCCGTCCGCGCAATTCGGTCGGCCCCCACGTCCAGAGACTGCTTCCCAAGCCGCGCTTTCACGAACCGATCCGTTGCCCGCCGAAAGAGGTCGTTCGCCGGCACAGCCAACGGCTCACCGGTGCGGTGTGCAGCGAGTGCCTTCCCCAACGGGTGCGGCCAGCCAAGAGGAGCATCGAACGCGACCAATCCTCTGGCCGAAGCAGACAACCAATCGCTTACTTCATCGGCAACTTCACGTTCGCTGGAACATAACCCCGCAAACCGAACGACACATCGGTCGGTCCCCACGACAGCCAACGAAAGGCCGACCTTCGCGTCCTCGGTCGCGCAGTCGATACCGACGATTGCGGTTTCAACCAATATGGACACTGCGCTACTCCGAAGCCAAGCGTGCTATTCGTACACATCGCCGCGCAGCAGCGGGGAGGGTCGTTGCCCTGCAATTCATCGGATCGCATGGTAACGCCCGGTCGGCTGTTCCGCAATCGGCTGCCAGCGAACCAACAGAGCGACGCGGTCACAGTCCTTATTCGGGGCGCCGCCGATGCCATACCGCCAGCGCCGATTCGGAGTCCCCACACCTGCCACAGATGCGCCGGTGGAGAATGTCGGCATCGCCGGCGAGACAAAGTGACCCACCGGGTTTGATTTCGTGGGCAGGCAACGGGGCGGGTAGAGTGGGGTTGAGGTGTCGGGTGTGGCCCCACCGACTCCGCCGCGGCCCGGACCGCGGCGGAGGTATCAGGATTCGGCGCACACATCCTGACTGTGTCTTCCTCCCCACGCCGTTTGCCGCGC
>JAFKFQ010000314.1 GCA_017308215.1 bacterium
CTCGCCCCCCGGCTCGCCGACGCCCCAGCGGCCGAAGCGGCGGGGCGGGTGCCACTCGTAGGGGGCGATCTCCTCGGGGGACAACCGCCGCGGCTTACGCACCCTTCAGCTCCTCCAGCTTCCCGATCGGCACGCCGATCACCGTCGTCTCGAACGCCTTCTCGCCCCGCACGTAGCCGACGGTGTGGAACTTCGTCAGCCGGCGGTGGACTTTCAGCCCGGTGCCGACCATCACCAGCCGGTCGCCGGGGCGGACGGTGCGGTGGAACTTGGTGTCCTCGATCCCGCCCAGGCCCATCAGCACGCCCGGGTCGCACACCTTCTGCGTCACCGTGTAGTAGCAGCACAGCTGCGCCGACGCCTCGCACATCAGCACGCCCGGCATCAGCGGGAAGCCGGGCATGTGCCCGCGCGCCCAGAACTCGGCGTCGGTCAAGTCCTTGTACCCGACGATCAGCTTGCGGGCCGGGTCGAGCAGGACGATTGCCGACAGCATCTCGAACTCGAACCGGTGCGGGTTCACCGCCCGGATCTCCTCGATCCCGGCGATCGGCCTCGACAGGTCGAGGGCGGACAGGTCGAACTCGGCGACTTCGGTGGTCATGCGCCCCCTCCGGGCGGGCTAATGTCGTTAGGCGAATACTTCTATCACCTGCGTCAACTCGGTCAACATCACGTCCGGCCGCAGCGCGGGGTCTTTCAGCTGGTCGCCGCTGGCGACGAGCGAGGTCTTGTCACCGGCGAACAACGCCGTGCGGAACCCGTGCTTCTTCGCCGGCCCGATGTCGCGCGGCAGGCTCGACCCGACGTGCAGCGTCTCGGCGGGGCGAATCCCCTTCGCCGCCAGCGCCGCGGTCGCCGCCTTCCACATCGCCTCGGCCGGCTTCTTCGCCTTCACCTCCGCCGACAGGACACGCAATTCCGGGCGGACGTAGGCGTTCGGCTCGAAGCCCGGGTCGTCCTTGCGGGCGCAGCGGCGGAGCTGGCCGGGGGTGAAGCTCTGGCCGTCGGCGAGAAGCCCCTGTTGCCGGCCGCTCTCGGCGACCATGCGGAGCGCGTCGGCGGCGCCGGGGTAGGCACCGGCGCCCTGGAGGCTGGCGTGGAAGAAGTAGGCGATCTTGCGGCAGTACTCCTCCAGCCCGCCGTACGCGCCGGCGTCGTACGTGTAATCCTTCTGCTGGAGCTTCTTGACGATGTCCTCCCACACCTTGTCGGCCGGCACCTCGCCGCCGTTCGTCAGCCGGAGGGTGGCCGCCGCGTTCTTGTAGAGCGATCCCATGTATTCTGACGGCTTCCCCGGCTTGCGACTCATGGAGTTCCACATTTTAAACTCCTTGATCGTCTTTTCCAGCGCGTTCTCGAACACGAACTCGCCGAGCGGGCCGGGCGGCGGCTCGTACACGAGCTCCCCGTGCGGGACGGCGACGAGCGTGCCGTAGACCGTCCACATCACCGCCTTCACCGGCAGCCGGGTGATGTGCGGCTTGGCCTTCGGCGCGTCGATCTTCGGCGCCACCGGCCACGGCAGATCCTTCCGCCCGTCGAGGTCCTCGATGTACTGATCCAGCGAAATCGGCATGGGAACCCGAAGCAGTTGGCGGCGCAGCGGATGCGACTGGAAATGTACCGTACCCGCGCTGCGGGGCCGATTCAAGCGCCGCACCCGCGTTGACCCGCCGCCGCCGCCCGCGGTAGCCTGCGGGCATGGAACCGGTGACCATCGTCGGCGCGGGCGGGATCGGCTGTGCGATCGGCTACGCCCTTCGCGCCGGCGGGGCGACGGTGCGCTTCGTGGAGGCAAACCCGGCGAAGGTCGAAGCCGGCCGCCGTGCCGGCGTGCGCGTGGACGCGCGACCGGCGCTGGACGCCGAATTCATCCACTTCGTCGACTGGAACCCGGCGCCGCGGGCGACGGTACTCCTCTGCACAAAGTGCTACGACAACCCCGCCGTGCTGGCGAAGCTGCCGGCGACCGCCGGCATCATCCCGATCCAGAACGGCTTCGACCCCCAACTCGTCGCCCGGTCGCACGAGCTCGAAGGGATCGCGTCGTTCGTCTCGGAGTGCGACCCGGACCGGCCGCACACGCGGATCACGCGCCCGGGCGACTTGCACATCGGCTTTGCGGTGGCGCAGCGGCTGGACCGGCCGGAAGGGTTTCGGAAGCCGCTCCGCGAAGGAGCAGAGCCGCGCGGGCTGTTTCGGATTGTGGACGTGTCGCGGATCGAGCCGTTCAAGCACGCCAAGCTCATGTACAACGCCGCAATCTCGCCGCTGGCCGCCGCCGCCGGGATCGACAACGGCAAGCTCCTGTCGGTGCCGGCGGCGCGGCGGTTGTTCTTCGCGCTGCTCCAGGAGAACTACCGCATCCTCACCGCCGCCGGCGTCGCGCTGGGGAAGGTCGGTCCGTTCGCCCCGCGGACGGTGGCGTGGATTCTCCGCCGGCGCTGGCTTGCCGGGCTGATGGCGAAGGCGTTCGAGCCGTCACTCCGCGGTACGTACTGCTCGATGGCCGGCGAGATCCAGAAGGGGCGGACCGAGATCGACAACTACAACGGCCACCTCATTCGACTCGCTGAAAGCGCGGGTGTGGCGTATCCACTCAATCATTCGGTCTACGAGCTGGTCACGCGCATGACCGACGAGCGTGCCGCACCCGGGCTCGATCGGCTGGAAGTTCTGAGTGAACAACAGTTTGAGGCAGGCGAGACGAGGTCTCGCTCAGTCCCGAAACTAACAAATCAGACGCAAGAAATTTCGTCGCGATAATTCCGGCCGGGCGATTCGCGGCCGGACTTGCACGCATCCCGTCTCGGGGTGAGAATACAACCGCTTTCCCCCCGCCGGTGTTCTCCTCGCCCCGCTCTCCGGGTTCCCGTCATGCCCCGCACCCGTTATTCGCTCGCCGTTCTGGCCGTCATTGGGGCGGTCGGCGCGGTCGGTGTGCGCGGGCAAGAAAAGAAATCGCCCATCCCGCCGCCCTACGAGGGGTGTTCGGGGGCGGTCGATGCCTACTTCACCGACGAGGTGTGGGCGAAGGTCGCGCTGCCGAAGTGCCTGACGTGCCACAAGGCCGGCGGAGACGCGGAGGAATCGAAGCTCGTCCTCCGCGACCCGCAGAAGGAGCAGGGGGCGGCCCGCGACGCGGCGACGCGGCACAACCGCGACGCCCTCGCCCGCATGGCCGCCGCGAAGGAGAAGGACCAGTCGCGGCTGCTCCTGAAAGTGGTCGGTCAGCTCGACCACGGCGGCGAGGACGTGCTGCCGGCCGACTCCGCCGGCTACCGCGTGCTGCAAGGGTTCGTGAAACGCGTCAACACGCCCACGACCAACCCCGCCGACCTGACGAAGATCGACCCGGCCGCGCCGCCGTTCTTCGCCGGCGTCGTCATGCTCGACGACAAACGCCTGTTGCGCCGCGTCACGCTGTCGCTCGCCGGCCGCCTCCCGACCGCCGCCGAGGTCGCCGCCGTCGGCAAGGACGGCCTCAAGGCCCTGCCGACGCTGCTCGGTGCGGTCATGAAGGAGGACGCCTTCTACCTGCGCCTCCGCGAGGGCTTCAACGACGTCTTCCTCACCACCGGGCTCGACGGCACCGCGGAAACCGCCACGCTCGCCTACGAGCACTTCGAGAAAACCCGGCTGTGGTACCAGAAGCACGACCTGAGCGCGGCCGGCGACCAGAAGGCGCAGACGCAGGCCCGCTACAAGCTCGCCAACGACTACCGCCAGGCACTCCGAGAGGAGCCGATGCGCCTCGTGGAGTTCATCGTCCGCAACGACCGGCCGTTCACCGAGGTCGTCACCGCCGACTATGTGATGAACTCGCCGTACACGGCACGCGGGTACAGCACGTTCGACGAACTCAAACCGGCGTTCAAGAACATCGAAGACCCGTTCGAGTTCGTGCCGGTGAAACTGAAGGCGCTGAAGGGCCGCAGCCGGCAGACCGACCAGGACTCGGCGACCGGCTTCTACCCGCACGCCGGCTTGCTCGGCGCGTTCCAGTACCTCGCCCGCTACCCGACGACCGAGACGAACCGCAACAGACTTCGGGCGCGGATGTATTACCAGCACTTCCTCGGCGTGGACGTGCTCGAACTCGCGGCCCGCGTGTCCGATGCGGCGGCGGTGCAGGCGCGGTTCGAGATCCCCACGATGCAGGCGGCCGAGTGCGTCGTCTGCCACAAGACGCTCGACCCGGTGGCCGGGCTGTTCCAGGACTACTGGAAGTTCGCCGACCAGGGCGTGTACGGCAAGCGGAAGGGCGGGTGGTTCACGGACATGTTCCCGCCCGGGTTCGAGGGCGAGAACCTACCGCCGGCGGAGCGCTGGCGGTCCCTCCAGTGGCTCGGCGAGCGGACGGCGCGCGACCCGCGCTTCGCAGTGGCGATGACCGAGCACGTCTACTCCATCCTCACCGGCCGCAAGGTGTTGCTCCCGCCGAAGGACATCGACGACCCGCTGTACGCGGCCAAGCGCCGGGCTTACGCCGAGCAGCGCCGCGAGACCGAGCGCATCGCTACCAAGATGGCCGGAGCCAGGTTCAACCTGAAGGTGGCGTTCGAGGCGTGGGTTCTGTCCGACTTCTACCGCGCCGACGGCCCGGCGACGGCGCTGGCCGACGCCACGCGGAAGGCCGAGCTCGACGACATCGGGCTGGTGCGCCTTCTCTCCCCCGAGCAGGTGGAGCGGAAGGTGGCGGCCGTGTTCGGCGAGAAATGGGGCCGGCTGACGGACCAGATGGCGATGCTGTACGGCGGGATCGATTCGCAGGAGGTGACCGAGCGGGCGACCGACCCGAGCGGGGCGATGGGGGCGATCCAGCGCATCCTGTCGAACGACGTGGCGTGCCGGCACGTGCCGAAGGACTTCTCGCGCCCCGCCGCCGAACGCAAACTCTTCCCGTTCGTGGACCCGACGACGCGCCCCGGCACGTCGCCCGAGTCGGACGCGGCGATCCGCAAGCAGATCGTCCACCTGCACGACCGCATCCTCGGCCGCGCCGACGCGCCGACCTCGCCCGACGTGGAGCGGACGTACAAGCTGTTCGCCGGCGTGGTGGCGGACGCGGTGGGGAAGAAGGGGATCGACGGGCGTGAGAATTACGCCTGCCGCCGCGAAGACGCGACGATCCCCGCCGACCCGCACTACACGATCCGCGCGTGGCGCGCCG
>JAFKFQ010000315.1:0-5098 GCA_017308215.1 bacterium
TCGTGCCTGATCGGGCCAATGCGCGCTGGAGCACGCCCGAGGAATGCGGAATGTTCATCCGGACAGAAATCGATCGGTGGGCCGAGGTCGTCCGCAAGGGGACGACCAACGCCCGCAAGCGGTCGCGCCTGTGCGCCCACCCCGGCCCGGACGACACGCTCCACGAGATGCTCATCTGCCTCGACCGGGCGACGTACATCCGCCCGCACCGGCACGGGGCGAAGCCCGAGTCGTTCCACGTCGTCGAGGGCGAGCTCGACGTGGTGATCTTCCACGACGACGGCGGGGTCCGCGAGGTGGTGCGGATGGGGCCGTACCAGTCCGGCAAGGCGTTCTACTACCGGGTGATGGAGCCGTGCTTCCACTCGGTCCTCATCCACACCCCATTCGCGCTGTTCCACGAGACGACGACCGGCCCGTTCAACCGGGCCGACACCGAGTTCGCGGTGTGGTCGCCGGCCGAGGGCGACCCGGGCGTGCCGGCGTTCGTCGAGCGGCTGCGGGCGGCGGTCGCAGCAAGCCGGACGGCGTGAACGCGTATCGGGAAGGTCGCGGGCACGCCCGTGTGCCGTCTGCGGAGTGGCACGCGGGGCGTGCCCGCGACCTTCCCGACAGGCTCTGGCATCCAACGGAGGCGCAGCGTGGCACGGAAGCACACGATCATCGTCGGCGGCACGAAGGGCGTCGGCCGCGAGCTCGCCCTGATCCTCGCGGCCGAGGGGCAGGTGGTCACGGCCGTCGGCCGCACCCCGGGCGAGTTCCCGGCGTTCGACTCGGGCGGTGAGGTCCTCGGCTTCGCGGGCGACGTCGAACGCCCCGAGGCGCTGCTGTCAGCGCTCCAGGGACAGGTGGCGAAGGTCGGCGGGCTGTCGAGCCTGGTGTTCCTCCAGCGCTACCGCGGCAAGGACGACCCCTGGGCCGGCGAGCTGGCGGTCTCGATGACCGGCACCAAGGTGCTGATCGACGGGCTGGCCAGCGCGTTCGCAGCCGGCGGCGACCGGTCGATCTGTGTGGTCACGTCGAGCATGAGTTCGTTCGTCGCGCGCGGGCAGAGTCTGGCGTACCACACGTCGAAGGCGGCGCTCAAGCAGATGGCGCGGTTCTACGCGGTGAAGCTCGGGCCTCAGGGCATCCGGGTGAACGTGGTGTCACCGTGTACGTTCGTGAAGCCGGAATCGGCGGCGTACTACGGCGGGCAGAAGGAACTCCAGGCCATGTACGCCAAGATCACGCCGCTCGGCCGGATGGGCACGGCGGCGGACGTGGCCGAGGCGGTGGCGTTCCTGTGCGGGCCGAAGGCGGCGTTCATCACCGGGCAGGACCTGGCGGTGGACGGCGGGCTGTCGTTGATGCTCCAGGACACGCTGGCCCGGGAAGTGGCCGGGATCGCGGGCTGACCACGGGAGGCGGGCGTGAAGCTGCTGGTCGTCGGCGGGGCGGGGTTCCTCGGGCGGTACGTGCGGGCGGAGGCGGCCCGGCACGGCGTCCCGGCGCTCGGTACCACCACCCGGGCGGAGCCGGGGCGGGGGCTGGTCCGGTTCGACCTCGCGGAAGATCGGTCGATTCGGGAGGCGGTTCCGGCCGATTACTTCCGGGACGGTCGCCCGGTGTGGGTGGTGGTGTGCTCCTGCACCACCCCGATGGACCGCTGCCGCACCGAGTGGGACTACGCCTACCGGGTGAACGTCACGAACACGATCCGGTTGATCGACGACGCGGCCGCGGCCGGCGCCCGGGCGGTGTTCGTGTCCACCAGCTATGTGTTCGACGGGGACGCGGGGTACTACCCGGAAGATTGGCCGCACGCCCCGACGAGCGCCTACGGGCAGCACAAGTCGGAGGTGGACCGGTACGTGACAGCGACCCACCCGGACTCACTGGTGGTTCGGCTGGACAAGATCGTCGGGGCGGACCCGGCCGAGGCTCACCCGTTCAGCGACTGGTGGAACCTGTACCGCGCGGGTAAGCCGGCGGTGTGCATCGCGGACCAGGTACTCTCGCCCACACTGGTGGACGATCTGGCCGGCGGGATC
This sequence comes from bacterium, assembly GCA_017308215.1. Lineage (GTDB taxonomy): Bacteria > Planctomycetota > Planctomycetia > Gemmatales > Gemmataceae > Urbifossiella. The sequence continues at coordinate 2,034 of JAFKFQ010000315.1, forward strand.
GTGACCGCCTGCCGACTCGGCCTCCGCGGGGTGTACCACCTGACCGGCCCGGAGGCGTTCCGCCGCGACCACTTGGCCCGGCACTTCTACCGGGTGATGGGGGTGCCGGGCGAGGTACTTACCCGACCGGTAGCGGCGTTCGGGCTGGCCGACCCGCGGCCGCTGAACACGTACCTGGACTCGTCCCGCTTCGCGGCCGAGACCGGATTCCGGTTCACCCCGATGTCGGCCGTCATGACCCGGTTCCGCGCCGCCGTCGGCCGGGCCGCCGCCTAACCCGTACCGCCTCCAGTGGCAGAACATATGACCGCCCCGACCCTTTCGGTCCTGCTGCCAAACTACAACCACGCCGACTTCCTACCGAAGTGCCTGGACGAGATCCTCGGCCAGTCGTTCACCGATTTCGAGCTGATCGTCGTCGACGACGCCTCGACCGACGACAGCGTGCGCGTGATCGAAGAGTACGCCCGACGGGACGACCGGATCCGGTTCTACCGGAACCCACAGAACCTCGGGGTCGTCGCCACCCTGAACCGGTGCCTGGGCCTCGCCCGCGGGGAGTTCGCCCACGGGGCGGCGTCGGACGACTACGTCCTCCCCGGGTACTTCGAGGAGGCCGTCGCGCTGCTCCGGGCGCACCCGACCGCGGGGCTGGCGACCGGGCTGGTCGACTGCGTCAGCGACGACGGCCGGCTCGTCTACCGGGGGCCGGGGATGTGGGCCGCCGAGCCGGCGTACCTGTCACCCGACGAGCTGGTACGGCGGGCGACCGAGTGCGGGGTGCCCGGCCCGGCCGTGTGGCGGCGCGACCTGTTCCTGGCGGCCGGGGGGTACAAGCCGGAACTCAAGTGGCACTGCGACTGGTTCGCCCTCCAGGTAGTGGCGTTCCGCCACGGGGCGTGCTTCATCCCCCGGACCACGACGGTCGTCCGGGTGACGACCGACGCGTACTCAGCCGCCGGCCAGCGGAACTCGCAGACCCAGCGTCCGGTCCTCCAGCGGATGCTGGCCGAGTTCGCCGACCCGGCGGTCGCCGACGTCCGCGACCGGGTCGGGGCGAGTGGCGTACTCTCTCAGTTCGGGGACGAGCTCGTCCGGGCGGTGGCAACCCTGGCGGAGGTGCCGAAGCAGATGCTCGGCCCGCTTCGAGGGCGGGTGCTGGCGCTCGCCCCGGTCGCCCTCGCCGATCCCGAACCGGCCGTCCGCGCCGGCGTGGCGCGGCTGCTGCCGCGGTACGGGCGCGAGGCCGAGCACTACCGCGGGGCGCTCGCCGGCCTGGCCGCGGCCGATCCCGATCCGGACGTGCGGGAGGCGGCGGCCGCGGGTGCCGCCGCCTTCCGCCGGCTGATCCAGCTGCGGGTCCGGCTGCGGCGGAAGGTGAAAGCCCTTCTGTCCCGGTGGGCCCGGCTCGCCGACCGACGCTCCCGGCCCATCCACCACGAACGGCTGGAGCGGATCGAGGGGCTGCTGACCCAACTCGTGGCGCTGAACCACCAACTGGTCGCGGTCGCCGCCGGTCTCCAGGCAACGGCCGACCGTGAGGTCGCGGCCCGGGTTGAAGAGCGGGCCGCGGCGGCGATCCGGGTTGCCGCCCTGCCGCGGGGTCGGGTGGCGTGACGGAACGAACTTCCAACGGGGGGCGGCGATGGCGGTGAACTGGATGTACGTCCGCATGCTCGACGCCCGCGGGATGCTCCGCCCGGGGCTGCGGATTCTCGACATCGGGTCGTCCAACCTGTACTCGGCCCCGGCCGACGGGGTGCGGGAGTTTCTCGCCAAGTACAACCCGGCCTTCCCGGACGCCGCTCGGCTGGCGGAGCGGCTGGCCGAGGGGTCCTACGTGGACCCGGTAACCGGCGCCCGGAACGGGGCGTTCGTCGGCGAACTGTTCGAAGCAGCCGGGATGGAATACCTGTCGTTCGACATCGCCAAGGGGTACAAGACCGAGGTTCTAGACTTCAACCAGCAGTCCCTCCCCGACCGGCACCGCGGGGCGTGGGATCTGATCCTGAACTTCGGCACCACCGAACACGTCCTGCACCAGTACAATAGCTTCAAGATCATCCACGAGGCCGCCCGGGTCGGCGGTACGATGTGGCACCAGCTCCCGTCACTCGGGTTCGTGGACCACTGCTACTTCACCTACAAGCCGCGGTTCTTCTTCGAGCTGGCCGGCTATAATGAATACGAGCTCGTGGACTTCTGGTACGGGGCCGGCGGGCAGAGCCGGCTGATGGACGTCGTCAAGGACTATGCGTCATACTTCCCGGTCCTCGGGCGGTACGCGGACGACCCCGGGTCGTCTCCCCAGCCGGTCGAGAACCTGGTCCTGACCAACGTCTGCGCCAACGCACTGTACCGGAAGGTGAAGGACCGCCCGTTCATGGGCACGATCGAGCGGAGTACGTCGGTCGGCGAGGTGCCGGACGACGTGATGGCGGCCTACCACGGCCCGGCCGGGTCGCCCGCCGGACCGGGGCTGGTGGCCCGGCTTGCCAAGTCCCTCCGCCGCAGGCTGCGCCCGATCCGCCCGCTCCTGAAGGCCGTCCGCCCGGCACCCCGTTGACGTACCCACCTGCCCAGGTCCCGGCATGACGGAGTTGTTGAACGGCGTCACCGTCCTGGTCGCCCCCGGGGGCTTCCCGGCCCGGACTCCTTACGTTCTGGTCGAAGACCCCGGGTACGTCCGCCTCACCCGGCCGCTACTGGCAGCGGTCGGGGCGGACCGGTTCCTGCGGTACGTGCCCCCGACCGTTGGCTCGGGGGACGTGGACCCCGCCGCGGCCGTGGTGGTGGCGTCCGACGACTGGCCGGGCGTACTGGCCCAGCTCCGCCGGCGCTTCCCCCCGTCCCGGTTGGTGGTGCTGCTCAACCCCGGCCATTACCCGTGGGGCTACCTCGAAGTCGCACGAGCCGCCCCGGACCGGCTGGCCGAGTTGCTCGACCCGTCGGTGTCGGTCGGGCTGAAAGCCCGCTGGCTGCGTGACTACCTCATCCGCTACGCCTTTACCGGGTTTGACGGCCTCGACCCGGTGTGGTACCCCGAGTGCTACTTCACCCCGTAC
>JAFKFQ010000315.1:5129-10289 GCA_017308215.1 bacterium
CCCGTACCGCGACCTCACCCGGCGGCACGGCGCGCTGGTTCACGACGTGACCGCCGGGCTCGCCGACCGGGAGAGCCGGGAGTCTTACGGGCTGGTGCTGTACGGAAGCCCGGAGGAACTGCTCGAACAATTCTTGGCGCGGGTGTTTCGCGTCGCCCAGTACGCGGAGCTCGGCAGACTGCGGCCCGGGGACGTGGTCGTGAACGCCGGCGTGGCCGACGGCTGGGACATCCCGTTTCTACTGGCCGGCACTCGGGGGATCGGCCGGCACCTCCTCCTTGACCCGACCACCCCGCCGCCGGGCAGCCCGGCCGACCGACTGCCCGAAGTCTTCGGACTCGAGCCGATGCGGGTCGGGCTGTGGGACCGGGAGGAGACGCTCGTCTTCCCGGTGGACGAGGCCGGCATGGTGGTCGGCAACCGGCCGGGCGAGGCCGATCCCGGGCGGCCGACCGCGTCGGTCCGCTGCGGGCGACTCGACGACGTGGTCGCGGCGGCCGGGGTGGAGCAGGTTGATCTGATCAAGATGGACATCGAGGGGGCCGAGCCGCGGGCGCTGGACGGGATGACCGAGACGATCGACCGGTTCCGACCGACCCTTGCGGTGTGCATCTACCACCGGCCGGAGCACATGTGGGAGATCCCGGCCGCGCTGATGGGTCGTCTAAGTAATTACCGATTCGAGGTCCGGCACTACAGCCCGGTCCGGTTCGAGTGCGTGCTGTATGCCACCCCCGTCGAGCGGCTCCCCGCCGCCGCGCGGGGCGACCCTCTGGCCGCCGCCGGACTTGACCCGCGGGCGGTCCGGCGGGCGCTGGAGGTCGCCGGCCTGGCCGACGAGTATCCGCCGCTGCTCGGCAGCCCGAGCCCGGACCGTCTGGCCGCGGTCGGTGCCCGGGTGGGGGCGGCACTGGCGGCAGTGCCGGCCGGCGAGCGGATGACCGAGATCGACCTGTCGCCCGCCGACCCGGACCTCCTCGGTTGGGGCTGGGGGTGGGACGGGGCCGACCGGACCGCCACCTGGCGGTGGGTCGGCCCGGACGGTCGGGTGAGTTGGTTTCTGGCCCTGGATCGAAGTGTCCCGCACCGCGTGCGGATCTTCCTCCACCACGCCGAGAACCAGGCCGCGTTCGACGTTGCCGAACTGAACGTGGACGGCAAGGACGTACCGGGCCGGGTGTTCGGTCAACTCGACGGGCGGTATTTTATCGAATGGGACGTCCCGCCGGGGCGGCCAGTCTCGGGCCACTCCCGGCTCCAATTCCGCACCGCCGCCGGGCTCCGACAGGTGGCCGTGGCCCGGCTGGTCCTCTCCCGCGCTGCGGGATGACTTCCGCTCAACTCGCCGGCCAGATCCTGGCAGTCGTCAGGGCTACCTGCCGTTCCCCGGGTGTGGTTCTGAATCGCACCGCGCACCGCCCGTTCCGGGTGGCCACGGCCGCCGCCGGGATATGCCACTGAACGTAGAAGTACGCCCCCTCGGCACCGATTTCCTTCGACCCGGCCGGCCGCCCGTTCACGTCGAGCTCGGCAAGATCGAACGCGGCCTGGCTCTCGGCGTGGTGAAAGAGCACGCGGCAGATGTGGTCGCGGGCTGGATCCAGGTCCAAGTATGCGGTCGCGACCCCCGCCGGTCCGACCCACCGCCAAGTCTGCCCGGTCCGCCCCTCGCAGGCGTCGCCCCAGCCGAGACCGAGGAAGTGGTCCGTCCCGACCCGGAGCTCGACGACCGGCGCCACGGCACCCGCCCGCCCGGCCCAGAACGCCTGATCGGCGGCCGCGTTGTCGGCACCTGACGGGAGGCCGAGGTACTCCGCGGTACGCGCGACCTGGATCGGGTCGAGCGCCCGAGCGGCGGGCCGGTCCGCCGCTCGCTCCCGCGGCACCGCGTACAGGAGGCACTCAAACCGTGTGTAACTATAGTGCCGGACGTAGAAGTCGTAGTCCGGCAGGCGGGCCATCAGGAGCTGCGGAATCTCCCACATGTGGGCCGGGTCGTGGTACAAGCACACGGCCAGCTGTGGCCGGAACCGGGTCAGCGTGTCGGTCATTCCGTGGAGCGCCCGCAGGTCCGCCCCCTCGATGTCCATCTTGAGAAAGTCCAGCCGGTCCAACCCCCACTCCCGCACCAGCGCGTCGAGCGGGCGGAGCGGCGCCCGGTGGACTCGACCGGTGTACTCGGGGCCGACCGGCTTGTCGCTCTGGACCATCCCGTAGTGGTCCACCGGGAATACGAGCTCGTCCTCCCGATCCCAGAGGCCGCAGTCCACGAACTCGAGCCCGAGCCGGTCGACGAGGTGGCCGCACGGGCCGCCCGGCGTGTACAGCCGGACCGGGTCGACGAGGATGTGCCGGCCGGCGGCGCGGTTCGCGGCGACGAGGTACGCCACGTCCCACCCGGACCCGATGCCAGCGTTGACGATCACGTCCCCGGGGCGGACCCGGCCGACCTCGACGTACTGCTGGTGGTGGAACACCCGCGGCAGGTACGCGGCGAGCAGTTCCTCAGGGGTGCCGTACAGTACAAGGTTGTACGCCTCCCGGCTTGCCTGATCGGCGAGCCGCGCCGTCACGTCCTGGACCGCTGCGGCGTTCGCCCGGACCTGATCGCGGTACGGGGTAAAGTAGCACGCCGGGTTCCAGACCGGCCGCGCCCCCTCGAACCGGTCGGCCGCGCCGTACCGGAGTAGGTGCGGCCGGAACCAGCGGATCTTGTCCGCCACCGGCACGGCAGGGTCGGCCAGCTCCGCAATCCGGTCGGGACAGACCCGGCCCACGTCCAAGTAACCGAGGCCGTCGTTGAACGTGTTGAGCAGGACACAGAGCCGGCCCGCCGCGAAGCCGGCCGCCCGGAGCTGGGCCACCACGTCATACCAGTGGTCCGACGAGACGACCACCAGATCGTTCGGGCAAACCTGACCGGGGCGGACGTCCGGCGGCACCGCCCCGCGGTAGGCCGCGGTCGGCGCCAGCGCCTGAAGAAACGTGAGGGTGTCCGCCAGGAACGCGGCGTCCCGGACCAAGACGTAGCTCACGTCCCGGGGGAACCCGCCCGGGGCGATTACGAACGCGACCCCGGTGAGGTCCGCGGACCGGCGCGGCGTAGGCTTCGACGTGAGCCGGATCACGAGGCACTCCGGGTAAACGTGGTGGCGTCAGGCGGCCCGGGCGGGCCGCGTCGGCGTGCCCAGGAACTCCCGGTACCAGGCGACGGTCTCGGTCAGCCCTTCGTCCAGGGTGTACCGGGGCGCCCAGTCCAACAACCGGCGGGCCTTCTCGCTCGTCAGATACTGGTGCTTGATCTCGTTCGTCGCGGTCCCGAGTACGACCGGCTCCAGCGGGGAGTCCATCACCCGGAGGATCCCCCGCACCAGGTCCAGGGCCGGCACCTTGATCTCGGTCGAGAAGTTAAACGCCTGTCCGCACACGCCGGGGCGCGCCGCCATACACTCGGCGAGGTGGAGGTATGCTTCGGCCCCGTCCTTCACGTAGAAGTAGTCCCGGATGTTGGTCCCGTCGGACCGCAGGACCGGCCGCTCGCCGGACAAGGCGCTGCGGATCGTGCCCGGCACGATCCGGTTCCAGTTCAAGTCGCCCCCGCCGTAGAAGTTCCCGCACCGGGTCACGCACACCGGCATCCCGAACGAGTGGGCGTAGGTGAGGGCGATGATGTCGGTGCAACTCTTGCTCGCGTCGTAGGGGTGACGGCCCTGGAGCGGCGCGTCCTCGGTGTACGGCAACACCGGCTGGTCGCCGTAGGCCTTGTCCGACGACGCCACCACGACTTGCGGGTCGTACCCGCACCGGCGGGCGGCCTCGAGCAGGTTCCAGGTGCCGCGAACGTTGGTCTCGAACGTCGAGAGCGGGCTGCGGTTGGCGATCCCGACGATCGTCTGGGCCGCGAGGTGGACGACGGTCTGCGTCTCGTACTCGGCGAGCACGCGTTCCAGGAACTCGGCCGAGTCGAGGCCGCCGCGGACCACGTCGATCCGCTGGTCGAGCCCGGCCCGGACGAGTTCGGACCCCGCCACCTGGTCCCGGACGAGGCCAATCACATGGGCGCCGCGGTCGAGTAGCGCCCGGACCGTCCACGCCCCGACCAACCCGGTGCAGCCGGTCACGAACACCCGGCGGTGGCGCCAGAACCCGGACGGCGTCGTCATGTGCGATTCCTCTTCGGCGTCAGGCGGCAATGCGGAGCGGGGGCGGGGTCCGGTCCCACGGAGCGCCCCCGGCGTCCCACAACTGGTTCAGGTACTGGTGGTCCCGGCTGCTATCCATGCACTGCCAGAACCCGTCGTGCTGGTACGCGGCCAGCTCCCCGTCCCGGGCCAGCTGGATGAGGGGCTCCTGTTCCAACACCAGCCCGTCGTCGTCCGGCAGCCGGTCCAAGAACCGCCGCTCGAAGACGAAGAACCCGCCGCTGATCCGCCCGCGGGACAAGAGCGGCTTCTCGGCGAACTCGGACACCAGCGGACCGTCGATCTCGACCTCCCCGAACCGCCCCGGCGGGCGGACCGTGGTGACCGTCCCGGTCCGCCCGTGTTGCTGGTGGAACGCGAGCAGGGCGTGCAGGTCGATGTCGGCGAGGCCGTCGCCGTAGGTGAGCATGAACCGGTCGCCGTCCAGGTACCGGGCGACCCGGTGGACCCGGCCGCCGGTCATGGTGGCCGCCCCGGTCTCGGCCAGGGTGACCTGCCAGTCGTCGGCCGCGCCCGTCGGGTGGACCTTGACCGGCCCGTTCGGCCGCAGCCCGACGGTCAGGTCCGCCCCGGCCAGGCCGTAGTTCAGGAAGTACTGCTTGATGACCCAGCTCTTGTAGCCGAGGCACAGGACGAACTTCTTGAACCCCTGCCGGGCGTACCCGTTCATAATGTGCCACAGGATCGGCTTGCCGCCGACCGGCACCATCGGCTTCGGGATGTCGTCGGCCACGTCCCGGATCCGGGTGCCCATCCCGCCGCACAGGATCACCACCTGCATCGTCCGGCTCCGTTCGGGGCTCAGGTCGGTATCGTCTGACCGGGGAGTGGGCCGCCAGCCAAACCGTCCGGTCAGGCGGCGGCCCGCTGGCCGAACCCGAGCCGGGCCCGGGCCGCCAGGGCCGGGAACGACACCCGGCCCGCCGCCCGGGCCAGTCCCACCGCCCCGAACGCGGCG
>JAFKFQ010000316.1 GCA_017308215.1 bacterium
CGAGGTCGTCGCCCTCCTCGGCGAACCCGAGCGCCCGGTTCCACCGGCCGCGGTCGCCGACCATGAGCATCAGCCCGCCGAGCGCGACGAACGGGCTGAGGAGGCCGAAGAAGCAGCAGAAGATGCCGACGGTGTCGGCGCCGAACACGTTGACGCCGCCGCAGCTCAGGACCGGCCCGCCGATCAGGACGCCGAGCCAGCCGAAGAACCAGCCGTTGGCGCGGTTGGCGTAGCCGCGGAGGCGGCGGATCGCGGCGCGGTTCGAGCCGCCGCGGCGAGGCTTTCTGGGCATGGGAGAGTCACCACTCACGCGAAAAAGCCGGGGGGCGTCCCCCGGCTTTCACTCACACCCACACTCACTCCCGCATTCTCACGTCTTGATGATGTCCTTCACCGTCATCCCGGCGGGGATCATCGGCAGCACGTGCTCCTGGTGCGGGACGTGGACGTTGAGCAGGTACGGCTCCTCGCTCTCGATCATCTCGACCAGCGCGGCGTCCAGGTCCGCCTTGTCCACGATGCTCCGCGCCCGCACGCCGAACCCCTTGGCGATCGTCTCGAAGTCCGGGTACGGGGCGTGGTCGTCGCCGGCGCCGAGGTACGTGTGGGCGCGGTTCGAGCCGAAGAACCGGTCCTCCCACTGCATCACCATGCCGAGGTGCTGGTTGTTCAGCAGCAGCACCTTCGCGGGGATCTTCTCGGCGTAGGCGGTCGCCAGCTCCTGCACGTTCATCAGGAAGCTGCCGTCGCCGTCGATGTCGATGACGAGGTGGTCCGGGTGGGCCACCTTGCACCCGAGCGCCGCCGGCAGGCCGAAGCCCATCGTGCCGAGGCCGCCGCTGGTCACCCACTTGCGCGGGTGGTTGAACCCGAAGAACTGCGCCGCCCACATCTGGTGCTGGCCGACGCCCGTCGTGATGATCGTCTTGTCGAGCTGGCCGCGGTCGCGGAGGAGCTCCCACATGCGGCGGATGGCGTGCTGCGGGATGATCGCGTCCGGCCGCTCCGGGCAGCGCATCGGGTCGCTCTCGCGCCACTCGTCGATCTGCCGCCACCAATCCGGGTAGCGCCCGCCGGCCACGAGGTCGGCGTTCGCCTCCTCCTTGAGCATCCCGTTCAGCTGGCCGATCGCCGCCTTCACGTCGCCATGGACCGGGATGTGGGCGAACTTGTTCTTGTGGATCTCGCTCTTGTCGATGTCCACATGCACGATCTTGCCGTGCTTGGCGAACTCGGCGAGCTTGCCGGTCACGCGGTCGTCGAACCGCACGCCCAAGGCGATGAGCAGGTCGGCGTCGTTGATCGCGTAGTTGCTGTACACCGTGCCGTGCATCCCGAGCATCTGGAGGCACAGGTAGTGGTCCGCCGGGAAGTTCCCGAGGCCGTGGACCGTCAGCCCGACCGGGATACCGGTGAGCTCAGCGAGTTCACGCAGCTCGGCCGCGGCGCCCGCGTGGGTGATGCCGCCGCCGGCGTAGATGAACGGCTTCTTGCTCGCCCGGATGGCGGCGACGACGGGCTCGAGCTCGGCCCGCGTCGGCTTGCGGAACGGGCGGTAGCCGGGCAGGTCCATCGCACAGTCCCAGTCGGGGACGGTGGTGTTGACCTGCACGTCCTTGCAGATGTCGATGAGAACCGGGCCGGGGCGGCCGGTGGTGGCGATGTGGAACGCCTCCTTCACCACCCGCGCCACGTCCTCGACCCGGGTGAGCAGGTAGTGGTGCTTGGTGATCCCGCGGCAGATCTCCACCATCGGGGTTTCCTGGAAGGCGTCGTTGCCGAGCACCTTCGTGGACACCTGCCCGGTGATGGCGATCATCGGGATCGAGTCCATCTTCGCGTCGGCGATGCAGGTGACGAAGTTGGTCGCCCCCGGCCCGCTGGTGCTGAAGCAGACACCGGCCTTGCCGGTGGTGCGGGAGTACCCGTGGGCCATGAACCCGCCGCCCTGCTCGTGCCGCGGCAGGATCGTGCGCAGCTTCCCCTCGACCTTCGTGAGCGACTGGTGGATGGGCATGCTCGCCCCGCCCGGGTAGGCGAAGACGACTTCAACCCCGTGGCGGATCAGGCTTTCGACGAGGATGTCGGCCCCGGTCATGGGGGAGCCGGCGGGTGATCGTGGGGAGTCGGCCATGATGGTGCCCAGGAAGGTCGCCCGATCCGAAAGCGCTGACGGCCCGGCCGCCCGTGGCCGGTGGCGTGCGTGCGGCGCAATCGGTCGGAATAGTATAGCGGCCGTTCCCGCGGGTGTAAGCCGCGGCGGGGAAAAGAATTCGAGAAGGATTGCGGAGATGTGACCCCGCGGACGTGATTCCCGGGGCGTGCCCCGGGCGGCCTTCACGGCGGCGCGGCGGGCATTCCGGTTCGTTTCAGCTTTCCCGGTCTGCCCGCTTTACCGCCCGCGCCCGATGCGCCGCTTGCGCCGCGCCGCCGCCGCATCCGCCCGCCGTTCTGCCGCAAAGTCCCGCTGACAACGCCGCCGGCGGACGATGCCATGAGGAGGAACACCACCGCGCCGCAGGAGCAGCACCGTGACCGTCACCCGCGTCGCCCTTCTCGCACTGATCGTCGCACTCGGGTCCAGGGCCGACGCGAACCCGTTCTGGTCGCGGGGCAAGGGGAAGAACGACTCACAGGTCCGCCAACTCGTTACAACCCTCCGGACCGAACCCGATGAGAAGCGCCGCCGGACCGCCGTCGCCGACCTGCGGGACGCTGAGCCGCGGACGCAGTCGGACGTGGTTCCGGCGCTGATCGCCGCCCTCCAGCGCGACCCGGCGGCGCAGGTGCGGGCGGACGCGGCGGAGGTGCTCGGCGGCTACCGCACCGTGTTCCCGCTGGCCGGTGCGGCGCTGGAGACCGCCGCCGAGGTCGACCCGGCCCCGGTCGTGCGCGACATGGCGAAGCAGGCGCTGTGGGAGTACCACCTGCTCGGCTACCGCAGCAGCCGCGGGTCGGACGGGTTCCTCGGGCAGACGCCGGAGCCGCCGGTCGCAGCCCGGCCGCAGCCGCGCCCGGTGGCGGTGCTGCAACCGCCGACGCCGGCGGTCTTGCCGGCCCGGGTCGAACTGCCGCCTCTCCCGCGCGTGGTGCCGCCGACGACCGTGTCCGCGTACCGCCCGCCGACCGCCGACGAGCTCCCGACGCCCGCCCCGACCGGCGTGCGGGTCGTCTTCACGACCGCCCCGCCGGTGCGCCTGAACCTGACGGAAGAACCGCCTCTGGCGCAGAAGTGAGGAGAGAGGAGAAGGGAGTGAGGAGACGGAAGGCACTTTCCGCCTTCCGTCTCCTCACTCCCTTCTCCTCTCTCCTCGCCTGAACTAATCCTCGTCGAGCGCCTCGCCCAGCACGTCCTCGTTCACGTAGATCGGCACCTTCGCCGTCACTGCCAGCGCGATTGCGTCGCTCGGGCGGCAGTCGATTTCGACGAGTTCGCCCTCCTGCCGCACCCGCAGCTTGGCGAAGTACGTGTGCTCCTTCAGGTCGCTGATGATGACGTCCTGAATCTCCGCCCCGAGCTGCTCGACGGCGGCGACGATCAGGTCGTGGGTGAGCGGCCGCGGCGCCTGCATGCCCTTGACGCGTCGGTCGATGCTGGTCGCCTCGAAGATGCCGATCACGATCGGAAAGCTTCGCTCCCCGTCCACCTCGCGCAGGATGATGACCTGGTGGTCCTCCACCTCGCTGATGATGATCCGGCGGAGCTCCATCTGCACGGGCACGGCGTCGCCCCAGAGGTCAGAAGGCAGAGGACAGGAGCGCGGGCGGTGGGGTTCCACCCCACGCGACTCCCTGGTAGAAGTGTACCCGCGCGACGGAGCGGATTCGAGTGCCGGGTCTGCCCTCTGTCTTCTGCCCTCCGTCTTCAGAGTCATGCCCACCGTCCTGCTCAGTGCTGCGCCGGCTCAACTCGAAGACCTCCGCCGCGACCTCGAGGCGGGCGGGTTCGCGGTCGTCGGGCACGACCTCGGGGCGGCGCCGGCGGTGGACTTCGCGCCTGTCGCGGTCGCGGTGGTGGTTGCGGGGCCGGTCGCGGCCGCGGCGTCACAGACGCGGCGGTGGCGGGCCGAGCTCGCCGACGAGTTCGTGCCGGTGCTGTGGCTGGTGGACCGCGCCGACGCCGTGCCGGCCGGGCTCGACGCGGGGGCGGACGTGTGTCTCGTTCAACCCGTCGAGCCGGCGCTCCTCGCCGCGCAGCTGCGGGCGCTGGCGCGAACGCGCGCCTCGACCGCACGGGTGTCCACGCGCGCCGCCGAAGCGCGGCTGCTTGGCGACCAACTGCGGCAGGCGTTCGCCCGGCTCGACGCCGACCGCGACCTGGCGCGCCGCGTCCACCGCGCGGCGCTGCCGGTCGAGCTCCCGGCGGGGGTGTCGGTCTGCCACCGCCCGCGCGGCCGCATCGGCGCCGACTTCTACGACGTGCGGCGCGCCGGCGACCGGCTCGCGTTCCTCGTCGGCGACGTGCCCGGCCGCGGCGGCGCCACCGGGAGCCTCCTCGGGCTGCTGGCGCTGCGGGCCGCGTTTCCGCCGGGCGACGCGGACCTCGACTCCGCTGCCGCGCTCGCCCGGGTGAACCGCGAGCTCCTCGCCCTCGGGCTCGACGACCCGCCGCTGGTTGCGCTCCTCGCCGGTGTCGCCGACGGGGATTCGGTCACGGTCGCGCGGGCCGGGCTGCCGGCACCAATATGGCTACCGGCCGACGGTGAGGCGGAGGCGTGGGCGGCGCCGGGGCCGTTCCTCGGCACCGCCGAGGCGACGTACCCGGCGCTGACACGCACGCTGAATCCCGGCGACCGGCTCCTGATCGGCACGGACGGCGCCGGCGGTGGCGACGCGCTCCTCGCCGCGGCGCGTCGCCACCGCGGGGTGGACGGCGCGGCGTTCGTCGAGGCCGTCGCCGCCGACGTGCTCCCGGCGGCGCCGGACGGCGAGGACGTGACGCTGCTGGTCGTGGCTCGGGGCTTGTAGTGGTACGTCGACCGATCACTGTTGGCCCCGGCGGCCGGCGTGGGCCGGCGCTTTGGTAACCCCGGGGTGGGGTGGGCAGGCAACGGGTCCGGTAGAGTGGGGTTGAGGTGTCGGGTGTGGCCCCACCGACTCCGCCGCGGCCCGGACCGCGGCGGAGGTATCAGGATTCGGCGCACACACCCGGACTGTG
>JAFKFQ010000267.1 GCA_017308215.1 bacterium
GAAACGTCGGCAACCAGGTGGCCCACGCGACGGAGGCCGCCCCCGTCGCGGCGGCCCACGCGAGCCACCGCCTCGACCGCCAGGGCAGGACGGCCAGCACCAGGACATGGGACAGTGGGAGAAAGGCCGCGTAGTAGTGGCTGTACCAGGCCAGGAACATCGTCGCGGCGTAGCCGGCCCAGTCCCAGGGCCGGTCGTGCGACAGGGCGAGGACGAACCACCAGACGTTGACGACGGCGAGCAGGTGCAGGAGCGCGTACGTCCGTGCCTCGTGGGCGAACTCGACGGACAGGGGGGATGCCGCGTAGAGGGCCGCCGCCGCGAGCCCCACGGCCGGGCCGCCGAGCCGCCGGCCGAGTGCTCCGAGCGCCGCGACGGTCGCCACGGAACACAGGAGCGAGAAGCCGCGCAACCCGTCGTCGCCCGGACCCACCGCCTGCTGCCAGCCCCGTGCGGCCAGCAGGTACAGCGGCGGGTTCCCGTTGTCGCGGGCGCTCCCGTTCAGGATGTCATGGGTCGGCTTCCGGATCAGTTGCTGGGTGACGGCCTCGTCGTACCAGAAGCTGTGCGCCCCGATGACCGGGAGCCGTACGCCCAGGGCCAGGAGGGTCACGGCGGACAGGCCGAGCAGCCAGGTTCGCGTCAGCGGCGGGGGAGTCGGAAAGGGTGTCATGAGTTACCGGGGTGTCTGAAGGTGCGCCGCCCGCCGCTCCGCCTTGGCCTCGACCACGGTCCGGAGTTCGCCGACCACCGCCGTGGCGCGGGCGTCCCAGCTCGAGTCGGCGACTCGTCGCATCCGGCGGGCGACCGCCTCGGCACTCGGGGGCTGACCCAACACCCGGTCGAGGGCGGAAAGGAACTCGCCCCGGGTGCGTGCGACCTCGACCACGTCCGCGAACTTTTCCGCCTGCGGGGTCGCGGTGGCGACGACCGGCTTCCCCGCGGCCAGGTACTCGCGCAGCTTGATCGGGTTGGCGTGGAAGCTCCAGTCGCCCGGGCGGTACGGGATCAGACACGCGTCGAACCGCTTCGCGTACCCGGGCAGCGACTCGTACGGTCGCTTGCCGAGGAAGTGGACGTTGGCGCGCCGGGGGAGCGCCGCGGCGGGGACCGCCACCCGCCCGATGAGGACGAACTGCCAGTCCGGCCGCTCGCCGGCCAGCCAGCCGATCAGGTCGAGGTCGATGAACTGCTCGACCAGGCCGAAGAACCCCACGACGGGGCCGCGAAGATCCCGCACGTCGTCCGGGACGGGCAGGGCCGGGTCCTGGGCACGGGCGAAGTGCTCGAACTCGACCCCGTGCGGGCTGACGCACGTCCTCGGGTTCCACTCCCGCTTGGCGCGGACCAGCGTCTCCGACGCCACGAACACCACGTCCGCCCGGCGGGTGGTTTCCTCGTCCATGGCCCGCACGGTCCCGGGGTCGACGCCGGGGTACGCGGCGTAGTCGTCGATGCAGTAGTACACGGCGATCCGCTCACCCAACCGGCCGACCAGGAACGGCACGTGCGGGACGTGAAACCATGCGACCGCACCGCGGACTTGCTCACGCCACGTCAGCCACCGGACCGCGGCCCGGACGACCTGCCGGTTCGCCCAGCGCACGAGCGCGAACCGGTGGAACGGGATCTGAACCAGGGTCCGCAACCGGATCCCCCGCTCGACGGTGCGGGTGCCGCTCACGAAGCGCCACAGCTTCACAA
Organism: bacterium; assembly: GCA_017308215.1. Classification (GTDB taxonomy): domain Bacteria; phylum Planctomycetota; class Planctomycetia; order Gemmatales; family Gemmataceae; genus Urbifossiella. The sequence goes on from JAFKFQ010000267.1 coordinate 1,705, forward strand.
CGACTTTCTTGAGGTCGCGCCCCGAACCCCTGGGGGCCCGCCACCCCGGGCACTCGAAGTAGAACACCCGGAAGCGTCGGGCAAGTTGCCGGGCCAGGTGGTGGCTAGACGTGCGGTTCTCGGCGAACCAGTCGTTCCCGAAGAACAGGACGACCGTGTCCGGGCCGATCTCGGTGCTCGGCGGCCCCCGCCCGGCGGCGAGGGATTCGGCAGGCAAGGCGTTCATTGTGAAGTCCCCGCTCGCAACAACTCGATGAGGTGGTCGGCCGATTCGTCCCAGCTCCGGGCCCGGGCGGTCCGCGGCGGCCGGCTCCCCCGGTCGCCCAGCGAATCGATGAGTGCGGCCGCCAGGCGCTCGGGGTCGCCCGGCGGGACCAGGCGGTCCGGCGGGCGTTCCGCGATCTCCGACACCCCGCCGACGTCGCTGGCGACGAACGGCGTACCGCAGCAGACCGACTCGCGGAGGACGTTCGGCAACCCCTCGGAGTGGCTCGGCAGGACCGTCACGTCAGCCGCCCGGTACAGGTCCGGGAGCCGGTCCTGGGCACACGCGCCGACGAACCGGACGCAGCCCGCCATCCCGCCGGCCCGGACGGTGCCCTCCAGCGACGGGCGCAGGGGGCCGTCGCCGGCCAGGATCAGGTCGAACGCCACGCCCCGGTTCCGCAGCCGGCGGCACGCCTCGAGCAAGACGTCCAGACCCTTGACCGGAACCATTCGTCCCACCCAGAGCAGGACGGGACTCGTTTCGGAAACGCCGAGCCGGTGTCGCGCCTCCGCCCGGTCGGCCGGCCGGAATAACGTGGTGTCGACGCCCTGACGCCACACGTGCGCCCGGTGGTGTGGGGCACCCAGCCCGACCACCCGCCGGCGGAGGTGTTCGCTGACACAGGCTACAACGTCCGCGGAGTCGAGTACCCGCATGACGTGTCGCCGTCGGCGGGCGCTGTGCGGCAGGAGCAGCACATCCGACCCGCCGACGATCACGCCGGCACGTGCCCCGGCAAGCCGTGCGGCCCGGACCGCCACTGCCCCATCGGGATGCACCCAGTACCCGAGGACGACATCGGGGCGAAAGTCACGAATGAGTCCGCCGATCTGCTCCCGAACCGACCACCAGTAGAAGAGGTGCCGGCGGCTCAAGAGGGCACGGGGCGGGTAGTAGAATCGGGGGTGGTGAATCACCACCCCGTTCTCGTCCCTTTGGCGGCACGCCGGGATCGTGCCGCCCGTTCGCGTGCGTCGCCAAGGCGGGTCAGCGGTCCACGGAACCGGCGCGAGGACCACGACCTCGTGTCCCCGGGCCAGGCCGTGAACCAGGTTCCGGTTGAATGCCCCTTTGTCCGGTTCGGCCGGATTCGGGTAGATCGTGGAGAGGAACAGGACGCGCATCGGGGGCTCGTCCGGGTGCCCGAACCCGCCGTGGTTCGGACACCCGGGGGTTAAACGTGGTGGGACTCGACCCGACCGGATTCGGCCACGCGAACGAACGCTTGGTCGCCCGCGTCCGGCTCGAAGATCCCGCCCCGTGGTTCCGCGACCGCCTCCGGGGACGGAACCCGCGCAGCGGCCCTCGGACGCGCCAACTGCAGGTACATTGCCTCGTACTCCGATACCATTCGGCGGGCGTCGAAGCACCGCACGACGCGCTCGCGGGCGGCCGTGCCCATTGCCCGGGATCGGTCCGACGGGGGCCAGAGTTCGAGAATCCCGCGTGCGAGGTCGGACGGGTCGCCCGGCTCAACCAGCCGGCCGGTCGCCCCGTCGGCGACCACCTCCGGCGTCCCGCCGACCCGGGTCGCGACGACCGGAAGCCCGCAGGCCATCGCCTCGAGCAGGGTCAGCGAGATCCCCTCGCTCAGCGAAGGCAGCACGAGGAGTGACGACCGGGCGAGCAGACCCGGGACGTCCCGCACCTCGCCGAGGAACCGGACGTGGCGTTCGAGCCCGAGGTCGCGGGCGAGCCGTTGCAACTCGGGTCGAGCCGGCCCGTCACCCGCGATCTCCAGGCGGAACCCCTCGCGGCGGCGCACGACGTCCGCGGCGGCCCGGAGGAAGACGTCCACCCCCTTCAGCGGCACGAGGCGGCCGACGGCGACGGCGGGCCCTCCCGCCGCCGGCCCGCCGTACGAAAACCGCGCCGTGTCGATCCCGTTGCGAACCACCGCCAGCTTCCGCTCCGCGATCCCCTCCGCGGCGGCCACGCGGCGGGCGTCCTCGGAGACGCACACCACCCGCCGGGCCAGCAGCGCGGCGAGCCGAACGGCCGCGCGGTGTCGGTACGTGGTGCCGACGGCCTGGCCGTGCCGCGTCTGGAGCAGGGGGATGCCGCCGGCCAGCCGGGCCGCGGGGCCTCCGAAGATGAGGGGCACGTTGTTGTGGGTGTGGACCACGTCGGCGCGGCCGCGCACGAAGTCCCGGCAGAGTACCGGGAGCATGTCCGGCTTGAAGCCGGGCGCGTAGCCGAAGCACGCCACCTCCCAGCCGCAGGCCGAGATCTCGTCGGCGACGGGGCCGCGCTCCCCGATGCAGACGAACCGCAGGTGGAACCGCTTTCGGTCCGCGTGCCGGGCGAACTCGGCCAGCATCTTCTCCATACCGCCGGTGCGGAGTTGGAGAACGACGTGGGTAACACGGAGGTGGCGAGCCTTACCCTGTTGAAGCACCATAATGACCTTCCTCACCGGCCGGAGTAGCCGCTCGCGCGACGGAGTGCGGCAACAACTCCGCAGTCGCCCACTTCGCGGCGGGTCGGGGTCCGTGCGACGACGGTGATCGTGCGGAACAGGGGGCGAAAGACCACGGAACGGCAGAGGCGGGTTCGGAGCGAATGCGGTACGTGACCGAGGGCGGCTTCGAGGAGCCGGAACAGCCGCCCCGGGCACCGGAACAGGCGGCGCTTCAGTGGAACCTCGATCCTGACCGAGGCGAACCCCGCGGCCCGGAACCGGGTGGTCAGTTCCGCGAAGGTGTACTCCCGCAGGTGAAGGCCGGTCGCCACCCGGTCGAAGAACTGGGAAATGTCCTGCGGCCCAGAGAATCGGTGCGGGGTTCGGCAGACGTACACGCCGCCGGGGGCGAGAACGCGGGCCACCTCCAGGAGATGGGAGCCGAAGTCGTCGGGGTGCAGGTGCTCGACCAGCATGTTGCTGAACGCCACGCCCGCACAGCCGTCCGGGGCGGGAATGGCGGTGCCGTTGGAAAGAAGGAAAGCAAAATTGGGGGGCCGCGCGTCGGTGGCGGAAATGACGTCGGAGACGTCAACCCCGTAGGCGTAACGGACCCGCCCGGCGACGACGCGGGCGAGCTGGCAGTCGCCGGCGCCGATCTCGAGGTAAACACGGTCCCGCGCCAGGTGTCGGGCGAGCAGCCGCAGCTGCTCCTCGACCCGCCGGTTCTGTTCGCGGTCGTCCACCTTCCAGCGGTTCTGGGGGTGGTCGGGAACCCGCCGGAACAGCTCGTTGTACACGTCCCGGTAGAGCCGGAGGCGCTCCGCCGGCGCGGCTGCTCGCAGGCGACCGGCGAGTTCGGTCTCGACCTCGTAGTGCCGACGGAGTGCGGCGGTGTCGCGCGTCTCGGGCATTTCGGTGTCGCTTTCGTTTCGCGTCACGACCGGTTGACGAGCAGCACGGTCAGGACGTGCAAGGCCGCCAGACACGCCCCGCCCGCGACGGCTAGCCGGAAGGCCAGTCGCGGATTCAAGCGGGGCGCGGCCCCGGGGACGACCTCGGCGGCGAGCCCGAGGAAGACCGTGCCCAGCCCGATGAGCAGGTACGTCGGCTGGGTGTAGATGCGGGACAGGGACATCATCCCGACCGTCTGGGTGACGAGGGACGCGAGCAGGTACCCGCGGAGCCGGCAGAGACCGGGCTGGCGCTGCGGGTCGAGCCGGCGGCGCAACCGCCAGAGGGCCCACACGGGGTATGCGACGGCGGCGAAGAAACAGGAGCCGCCCAGGAGCCCGATCTCGGCGTACGCCTCGATGAAGGAGTTGTGGGCGGCTTGGCCGGCCAGTTCCGGGAACGTCCCTTGCCCCGTGCCGAAGAGCGGAGACTCCCGAAACAGCATCAGTCCGTCGCTCCAGAGGAGAACGCGGTGCTGGCTGGTGTCGTTCGGGTCCGTCAGGTCGAAGCTCGTCTGGCGGCCCGCGAGGGCCACGAGCACGACCGGCAGTGTCACGGCGAGGATCAACAGCCCCCGCCGCAACCCGTACCGGTCCGCGGCGAAAGCGCCCAGGCCCGCCAGGAGCGCGAGCATCCCGCCGCGGGAGTGCGTGAGGGGCACGGCGGTGGCGAACGCCGCGAGCGGGATGACCCACACGCCCCGGCCCGCCCCGGCCCGCCGGTCCCCCAACAGGTAGAGGCTCAGGAGAACGCCCACGGAAAGGAGCACGCAGAACTCGTTCGGGTCGTTGAAGATCCCGGCCCCCCGCAGCCGCGGGAGTTCCTCGGTCAGCCCGGTTTCGAGGTCCAGCTGCTTCTCGCGGTAAGACCGGAGGGTCTCCACGTCGATGGCACCCGCGTACTGAAGTAGGGCAAATCCGACGTGGACGGCCATGAGCCCGACGACGCACCGGAGGAACAACCGGAGCCGCGACACGGATCGGATCGAGGCGACCAGGAGTAGGTAGTAGAGGGCGACTTTGAGGTACATGAGGCCGGAGTCCTGGGCCTCCCACGTCCGGAGCCGAACGAGGTGCGACGCGACGACCGCCGCCAGAACCCCGAGGACGAACGCGGTGACCGGGCGGGCCGCGAGCGCCGCCGGCATCAACTGGCCTGCGATCTTGGGGGCCGAGACCAGGAGGGCTCCCAGGACCACCAGTTCGTAAATCGGCAATCCCGCAAGACCGGGTATGAGATCGGTAGGGCGGACGATCAGGACCGCGGTGACGAGCAAGAACAGGCCGAACTGGAACATCGCCCGGTGACCTCCCGGGGCTCATGCGGTACGGGTGGGCGGGGGCGCGAGTAGAACACGCCGAAGACTGACCGCACGAGCCGCTTGCCGCGCTCGAACGTGGTGCCCTGTTCTTCCGGGCGGTAGGGCCAGGGGTAGCCGGCGAGGGACCGGATCGAGCGCCAGACCGCCGCGGCGTGTTCTCCGGCCTCCGAGTACATGAACGCGCAGCGGTGGTCGATGATGCTGTACGCCTTGCGGCGCAGCAGGCCGCGGTTCCGCCAGCCGCCGCGCTCGCCGACCTTGGCGACGATGCGGCGCATCCCCGCCTCCATCCGCCGCGCCTGCTTCCCCAGGCTGGCCGGCGTGTCCCGGTACCCGGTGAGGGGGAGTTCGAGGTTGGCCACGCCGGCGACCTCGGCCGCGCGGACCCACAGGTCGTGGTCCTCGGGGCCCTGGAGCAGGCAGTCGAATTCGCCGACGCGGTTCAGGATCGAACGGCGGACCACCATTGACGAGGTGACGACGGTGTTCCGGACCACCAGCCGCTCCCACGACACGGGCGCGACTCGTCCGACCGCTGGTTGCTCGGGAACATCCGGGGTGTCGGGCGCCGGCCAGGGGTATGTACACGTGCCGAGCAGACCGAGGTCGTGCCGGCGGTGCAACACGTCCAGTTGAAGCTGAAGTTTCCGGGGGTGCCACACGTCGTCGGCGTCGAGGAACGCGACGAGCTCGGACCGCGCGTGGCGGAGACCCAGGTTGCGCGCGGCAGAGACCCCGCGGTTCGGTTGCCGATGGTAGCGGATCTGTGACCCGTAGGCCGCGAGGCGTCCCGCGGTGTCGTCGGTCGAGCCGTCGTCGACAACGACGATCTCCTCGGGTTGCGCGGTCTGCGCCAGGAGGCTGTTGATGGCATCGGTAATCAGGTGGCCGCTGTTGTACGTCGGCACGACCACCGTGACGGGCGCACGGGCCATAGGTGCGATCCGGAACCGGGTGAAATAGGACTCGGTCGGCGGGGGCGTTTCACGCCCCGGTCGGGTTGGTCGCGAATGAACCACGCACCCGGTGTCGGAACTCGCGAGCGAGGCCCGTAAAGGTTCCTAGCCTCGACGCGACATCCAGAACTTGATCGAAGCACTCGGGCGAGTGCGGGCCGTGCCCGATCCCGGCCCGCACCGCCCGGTACGTCATGAGCCCGACGTGCCAGGCGGACCGGACCAACTCGTACCCGCAGACCCGGTGGTCAGGCCATTGCCGCGGTACGGCGACGTGCCCCCAGTAGCAGCGCTTCCAGAACCAGGTGCGGGTGAGCCGGCCCCGCGGGACGCGGTGCCCGACGACCGCACCCGGCTCGTACAGGACGAGGCCGCCGAGGGACGCGACGCGCTCGAGCATGTCGCAGTCCTCGCCGCCCGTCAGGGTGGTACCCACCCGGCCCAGGTCGGTCCGAAATCCGCCGGACCGTATTAGCCACGCCTTCCGGAAGCTCAGGTTCACGCCGTACAACTCACCGGCACCGGAGGGCCGGCGGTCCGGCCCCAGTTCCACGCGGGTGAGCAGGGCCTCCCGGGTGTCGCTCAACCACCGCGGCCGCCGCGCCGGGTACACGAGGTAGGCCCGGCCTCCGACTCCCGCCACGTCGCCGCTCGCGTACGCGGCGCGCAGCGCGTTCAGCCACGACGGGGCAACGTCCACGTCGTCATCCAGGTAGGCGATGACCTCGTGCCGGGCCTCGTCGATGGCACGGTTCCGCGCGTGGCTCAGACCCGGTCGCGCTTCGCGGACGTAGCGGAGCCGGCCCTCGAACTGGGGCGCGAGACCGGCGGCGACCGCGGCGGTGTCGTCGGTGCCGTTGTTGTCGACCAGGAGCACTTCGTACTCCGTCTGACCGGCCTCGAGGCGCACGAGCGACCGGAGAGTCTTCTCGACTTCCCTGGCGCGGTTGTGCGTCGCGATGGCGATGGTGACGTTCATCGAACCGGCACCTCGGGTTGGTGGCGGGTTGCGCCGGTGCCCGCCGCCCTCAGGAGGCGGGCCAGCCTCCTGGGCCGGAGGTAAATCGACGGGCAGGTCGCCAGGGAAGACAGGAAGGTGCGCCAGGCCAGCCAGTGATCTCCCCGGGCGGCCAGTTTCTGTGAGGCTTCGAATTGCCGGACGGCCGGGGTCCAGTGGTCGCCCACGTACCGCCGCACCGCCGCCGGGGTGAACGGTGGTATCACCCAGACTCTCCGGGCGCGGCGCGGTACTGACACGACTCGCCGGTAGAGTTCGACGTACCGGCGGGCCGTGGTCACGAAATCGAACCGCTCCGCCACGAACGCGCGACAGGCACGCCGCCGGCGCGCCATGCCCTCCCGGTCCCGAAGAGCTGCGAGGACGAACTCGGCCGCGGCCTCCGGCGTAAGGTGGGGCGAGTACAGACCCCCTAGTGAGGGGTCCACGCCCTCGCGCACGCCCGGCACGTCCGGCCCTAGTACGGGGCACCCGCACGCCTGGGCCTCCAGGTAGGCCATGCTCAGGCCTTCGAAGGCCGAGGTCGAGAGAACGCACCCGCCGCTCGCGGCCACGGCCTGAAAGAAAGCCGCCATTGATTCGACCGGGACCGCCGACCACCGCTCGGCCACCCTCTCAAGCACGGCAGTGAGGCCGCACGGGGCTCGTGACGGACCGTCCGGGTCGGCGACCCAGACCCGCACCCCCGCTCGCGCCAGGGCCGGGGCGATCGCCGCCAACCGGTCGATGCGCTTTTGCTCGAGGTCCGCCCCGCGCCCGACCCATGCCACAACCGGCGGCCCCCGGGGCGGTCCATCGGGGGGCACGAAGCGGTCGAGGTCGACCCCGTTCACGATGACCGGGACGGGAAGGTCCGTGACGGCGGCCTGGGCCTCGGCACACCAGCGCGAACACCCGACCAGCGCGTCACAGTTGCGGGAGGACCACCCCGGTGTAACCCGGCCGTGAACGGTTGCCACGAGGCGGGGGCCGATCCACGTCACGGCGGAGACACCAGTGTCGCGGTCGTCCACGGCTGCATGGACCACGTCGAACGCACCGGCCCGCGTTAGAGCCAGGAATTCCGCCAAGTCCCCGAAATGGACTCGGACGTCCGAAGGCACATGACCCGCGATCAGGCCGCGTCGAAAGAAGAAGAGTTCGGCTTGCTGGCCAAGGGCACGGAGGGCGCGCGCCATCCCGACCATCCAGGTCTCGACGCCGCCGATCATGCCGGAGTGCCAGGTGAGAAGTATTTTCATGTTCGCGGCGTGTCAGTGACCGCATCCGGGTTCGGGCATTGGCACCGCGGGCGGCTGGGCGGTGACAGCGGAGAGGCGTCGCCGAAAGCTCTGGAGCCACTTCCCGACCCGCGGCCCCGCAGCCCGCCTTGCCCGGAGCCGGAGCCACTCGCCCCCGGTCCGTACGCCCGGTGCCACGCCTCCCGCGAGACGGGAGTAGGCTCGGTATTCGAGATCGTCCCCCCTCTCAACCGCCTGGTAGGCTCCGTCGAACGCCTCGCGGAGAACACGCTCCGCGACCAGGCGGCGGAACTCGCCGGCATCGGGCAGCCGGTGACCCCACCGGTCGAAAAACACCTCAAACGCCTTCATGACTTGACCCAGGTCACGGCTCCCCCGGAACGCGAGCGACATGCTGGCCGGGTGAAGCCGGTAGTACGCTTGGTGCGAGCGGATGAACGCGACGTCCGCGTGCGCCGCGAACCGCAGCCACATCTCGAAGTCGCCGGCGTGGGGCAGCCCCGGGTGGAACTTGCCGATCACCTTCTGGGTCGCCGTCCGCGCGATGGCCGTCGGCGTGGGCACGATGTTCACAGCCGTTTCACACGCCGAGCGGATAAACTCCAGCCCCTCATGCAACACGACTTCGGGGGTTACGCGCTGCCGATCGCGGGTCGGATCGGGGTGGCCCGTGTTGATCGCGTAACCGTACGTCAGCCCGACCCCCGGGTGTGCGTCCATCACGGCCGCGGCCCGGGCCAGGGCACCAGGAATGAGCATGTCGTCGGCCGACAGGAGCAGGCAGTAATCGCCGGCCAGCCAGTCGATCCCCTCGTCAAACGTCGTGAGGTGCCCGCGGTTGACGACGTGACGCCGGTACTCGACGCGCGGGTCTGCCGCGGCCAGGGTCCGGCCCACGGCCTCGCTGTCGTCCGACGAGCAGTCGTCCAGGATGAGCACCCGGACGGCCACACCCTGCTGCGTGAGTACGCTGTTGACCGCGCCCGGCAAAAAGCGGCCGTAGTTGTAGCACGGAACGCAGACGTCGACGGATGACATGAGTCGAACCCCGGGCGAGGGCGGCCGACCGGTCAGCGCGGGCGGTCCGTATTCCACTCCGCGGCGGGGCGGATCAGGCCGCGCGTGACCGGCCAGCGGTAGTGGTCTTCGCCGCTCTCGGCCACCCGCAGGACGGTGAAGTCGAGAGTCCGCTGCACGTGGTCGCAGGTCCGCCCGTCGTGGTGGTGGACGCCGAGGTCGATGCCGTAATCCCGGGGGAGGAGGTGGGCATGAATGGTGACGGCCACCTCGTGCCGGCCCGGCTTCAAGAGGGCGGGCGGCTTGCCCCCGTCGAGCGTCGAGGAGTAGGTGACCGGGCACCCGTCCGTCGTGGCGATGCTCACCTCGAAGTGCCCGTCGGGAATCACCGTCTCCACGTCGCAGACGAAGTGGACGCGGACGGGCTGGCCGAAGTAGAAGGTTGTCGTTTCCCGGTCGCGGTCGTCCGTCAGCCGCACGGACCGGAAACTCGCCTCTCCCGGCACGTCGCGATGCCGCGGGGCGTTCTCCGGGATCATGCCGGTGTTGATCGTGTCGCGGCCGGCGGTCAGGTAGTGGTTCACGACGTGGTCCACGTCGCCGTCCAGGGCCAGGGTGCCGGACTCGATCAGGATGGCGCGCGAGCAGAGCGACTTCACCGCGGACATGGTGTGACTGACGAACAGCACCGTCCGCCCTTCGCGGCTGATTTGGCCCATTTTGCCCAGGCACTTCTGCTGGAATGCCGTGTCGCCGACGGCGAGTACCTCGTCCACGATCAGCACCTCCGGCTCGAGGTGGGCGGCGACCGCGAACGCGAGCCGGGTGTACATGCCGCTGCTGTACCGCTTGACCGGTGTGTCCAGAAACCGGTCGATTTCGGAGAACGCGACGATCTCGTCGAACTTCCGGGCGACCTCCCGCCGGGACATGCCGAGGATACTGCCGTTGAGGAAGACGTTCTCGCGGCCGGTCAGTTCGGGGTGGAACCCGGTCCCCACTTCCAGCAGGCTTCCGATCCGGCCGCGCAGCCGGATCTCACCCGCGGTGGGGCTCGTCACGCGGCTCAGGAGTTTCAGGAGGGTGGATTTGCCGGCGCCGTTGCGGCCGACCACGCCCACAACCTCGCCCGGCCGGACGTCAAAGTTGACGTCGCGCAGGGCCCAGATGTAGTCCTGTCGTGGGTCGCGGGCGTCCCCTGCCGGGGCCGACCACCCGACCGTTCGCGCGGCCAGCCGTGTCGCATGCCACACGCCGGACATCACGGAGTCGCGGAGGGTGCAATACCCGTGGCTGGTGCCGAGCCCGAGGCGAAAGCGCTTGGAGAGGCCGGCGACCGAAATGGCGACAGTCATACACCTGTCCGTGGCGGGGGGGTGTCCGTCGGCCCCCGGTCGGCCTTCGGGCCGCCGGTGGTCGCGGTACGCACCAGGGTCCGTGCGGGGTTGCCGACGACCGTGGTCCCGGCCGCGACGTCGCCGATGACGACGGCACCGAGGCCGACCTGGGCCTTCCTGCCGACGACCACCCGCTGGCGGAGGGCGGCACCGGCACCGATGTACGCCGACGACTCGACCCGGACGCCGCCGCCGATCAACGCCCCGGGACCGACAAGAACGAAGTCGTCAACGCCGCCACCGAAGTCGACGGTGCAGCCCGTGCCGAGCCAGACGTGGTTGCCGATCGAGACCCCGCTGGCAACGCGGGCGAGGCCGTTTACGCAGGTCCCGGCCCCGAGGCGCGCCCGCCGGGAAACCAGGGCGGCGGGATGGACGAGGGTGGCGAAGCGTTCCGGGGGAACCCCCATCATCGCGACGAGTTCCGCGCGCTTTCGGAACGTCCGGTCGCCACCGATCGTGTTCACGAATTCGACCCCGGTTAGGTTGGCCGCGTCCCGCACGCCGCCGAGGACTTCGTAGTCCTCACACCGGCTGCCGCGAGCCCGCGCGTCGTCGAGGAACCCGGCGATCTCCCACACCGTGCCGGACCGGTTGATCGCATCCACAAGGTCCAGGATGTCGTAAGCGTTGCCAGACGTTCCCAGGATCACGAGTTTCCGTGACACCGCTCCCTCGCGTTGGGTGGGCTTGGTGGGAATGCCGACGGTACCCCGAGCGGGCCTCGGCGTGAGCGGGGACCAGGATTCACACCGCCTGGGTTGACAACGCCCGGCCCCCCACACGACTCAACTCGGCGACGGCTGCTTCCAGCGCGCGGATGCGGTCCAACAAGTCGAAGGCGTGTAAACCCAGCGTGCAACGCACCGACGTGATGACCTCGGCCGCGGGCCGGGGGCCGTCGCCGGCCACCTCGACCTCGTGGACCCGCAGCACGCCGTCGCCCGTCAGGACGTCGACCCAGCCGTGTTGCCGCGCGACGTTCACGACCCGCCCCGGCACTCGCCCCTCGTACCGCGGCGGGTTAGGCACCAAGTCGGCTCTCCAGACTCGGATCGGCAGGCCCCCCAGAAACGTCAACCCGCCGGGGTAGGGTGCCGCGAGGGCGCGGATGAGGTCGTGGATTCGGCGGGTCGGCTGTGACCAGACGATCTCCCCGTCTTGCGGCAACCGGGAGCATGTGTAGGTGGCCTGGGAGCCGTCTTGCGGCCGGCCGTCGTCGCCGGCGAGGTGACGCGCCACGGCGTCTCCAAGGTGCAGCCGCTGGAGTGTGTTCAATCGGTTGTATATTTTTGTTATAGTATCTTCAGACTCGAACGGAACCCCCTGTTGGAACAGGATGTTGCCCCCATCCAGGTCGGGTGTCAGGACGTGGATCGAGATCGCGGTCCCGGGTTCCGCGTTGATCATGGCCCAGCTCACGGTCGCCCGGCCGCGGTAACGGGGGAGCGGGGCGTAGTGAACGTTGACGAACCGGCGGCCGGCCAGAACACGCGGCGGCAGGATTCGGTTGTACGAAGAAACGACTACACAGGTCGGCCGGGCGCGGGTTATCAGCCGTTCGATGCCCGTGATCGAGGTGTCGGCTGTGACCGAGATCCCGAGCTCGGCTGCACGTCGGCGGACCGGGTCGCCGTCCGTGTCGCCACGGTCGAGGTCACGCACCACCCCGAGCACCGGGAACCGCTCGGCGAGTGAGTCCAGGGCCGAGTGGGCGGTCGGCCCGCACCCGATGAGTAGAACGCCAGTGCCCGATCGGTCAGAGGGGATCAAGGTACCTCCAGTCGTCCGAGCCCGGTTCCGCGCGCAGCAGAACCTCTGCGACCTTCAGCCCGCCGGCCTGAAGCCGTACGACCGGCTCCGGGCCGAGTGCGGATGGAAGGATGCCCATGTGTCCGGTCGGCGGCGCTGAGGGCGGCCAGTACGGCACGCCGACGGCGTCGAGCCCCGCGCGGTCGAGGTCACCCCAGAACTGGACGACCACCGCGGACGGGGCCGCGGAGGCGAGCGCCCGGGCCTCGTCGCGGCCGACGATGACTTGCGGGCCGGTCCCCGCTGCGACCAACACGGCGTCACACTCGCCACACGACTGCAGCGCGGCCGGTGACAGTTCGTGGGGTGACGTGACGCTCGCCCCGGCCGCTTCCAGGCCCCGGTGGATGTACGGGCCGAACGGGTTGTCGGATACCACGACCACCCGGCTGCCGCGGACGGCAACCCCCGCGTCCGTGAGCAACCGGACGGCCATCGCGCCGAGGTAGCTGAAGACGTCGACCTGCGGGTGCCGCTCGTTTGTTCCGGCCACACGAATGCCCCGCGCCAGGCAGGCTTCGAGGTTCACGTCCTCCGGCCGCAACTCCCAGCACTCGTACATCAGCGGGACCACCGCGCCCGGGCGCATGCACTCGACCGTCTCGCGGTCGATGGGCCGGACGTGTCCGCTGTTCGTAACCACATCCGCCTCGCGGATGAGGTCCGGGCGCTTCTCGGTGACGACCCGCACTCGGCCGGCCACCCCGGCCTCTGCGGCCAGTGCCTCGGTCGTGCAGCGGGCCTCCGCAACCGTTCCGAACCGGCTCGGCCGGGCGAGGGCGAAGACCCGCTCCGCCCCGGCCCGGGCCGCGAGGACGGGCGTAACCGCGTATGCCCCCGTGGCCGCCTCCGTGAACACCACCCGGCCGCGGAGGTTCAGCCCGCAGCGCTCGACGGCCTGTCGCACGAGGCGGGCGAGCCGGGTCGTGTTCAACCCCGGGCGCGTGTCCCTCATCACCGGCCTCCCTCGGTGCCTTCACACACGGCCGTTAGCGAGTCGATCACGTACTCCTGGTCGGCCGCGGTGAGCGAGTCGTACAGGGGGAGCAAGAACACCTCGTCCCGGGCCGACTCCGAGACCGGCAGCGGCTCCCCCCCTGTGTACGGGGGTTCCTGGTGGGCGTTCATGATCCCGCGGCGGGTCGAGATCCCCCGCCCCATCAGCCGACTCATCCACTGGTCGCGGGTGAGCGGCGAGGCCGGCGTGACGCGGACCGGGTACGACTGGAAGTTCGGCCGCGCCCATGGGGGGGCGGTGGGCGGCTCCAGCCCCCGAACCCGTGCGAGCGCCTGTGTGTAGCGGGCCGCGAACTCGCGCCGCCGCTCGAGCAGGTCGTCCAGCCGGCTCAGTTGAACCAGGCCCACGGCGGCTTGAAGGTCGGTCATCCGGTAGTTGAAGCCCGCGACCGGGTACGACTCGAACACCAGTTCCGTCGCCCGGTGCCGGGCCAGGTCGGAGACGCTCATCCCGTGCTGCCGCAGCAGGCGGAACTTCGCGTCGAGCTCCGGGGCCGCGGTCGTCAGCATCCCGCCGTCGCCCGTCGTGATGACCTTCCGCGGGTGGAACGAGAAGCACGCAACGACGCCGCGGGGCCGGCCGACCCGCTCCCACCGGCCGTCGAACAATACCTCGGACCCCGCCGCACACGCCGCGTCCTCGACCACGGGCAGGCCGTGCCGGTCGGCGACCGCCAGGACGGCCCGCAGGTCGCACGGCACGCCCATCTGGTGGACCGGCAGGACCGCCCGCGTCCGCGGCGTGACCGCCCGCTCGATCAGCCGCGGGTCGATGTTGAAGGTGTGCGGGTCGACGTCCACGAACACCGGCCGAGCCCCGCACTGGCGGACCGCGTTGGCGGTCGCGATGAACGAGTGGCTGACGGTGATGACCTCGTCGCCCGGCCCGACGCCGAGGGCGTGGAGGGCGAGGTGGAGCGCGGCCGTGCAGCTCGACACGGCGCAGGCCTGGGCCGCCCCCACGGCCCGGGCGAACGCGTGCTCGAAGGCCTCCACCCGCGGCCCCTGGGTGAGCCACCCGGAGAGGATGGCCGCGCGGGCCGCGTCGGCCTCTTCGTCCCCGAGCTTCGGCCGGGCGAAGGGGATGATCGTGCGTGCCACCGTCCTCATGGCAGTCCCTGTTCAGGAAGGCGTCAACTCTCCGGTCCGCAGCGCGGACCGCCACGCGACCAGCCGGGCCAGTCCGGCGGCCAGCGGCGTCGTCGCCGTGAAGCCGAGCTCCGCCCTGGCCCGGCTCACGTCCGCCAGCCGGCGGGGGACCGGGTTCACCTTCCGCACGGGGAGGAACTCGGGCTCGAGGTCGTGCGCCCCCGTCGCGGTCTGGATGGCATGCCAGAGCGCCAGGAGGGACGTCTCGGTGCCGCTGGCGACGTTGTAAACCGCGTCCGACCGGGGCGACTGCAAGGCCAACAGGTTGGCCCGGGCGACGTCGCCGACGTACACGAGGTCCATCGTGGCCGATCCGTCCCCGTGGACCTGAGGGGGCTTCCGCAGGGCCGCGCAGTCGAGCCACCGGATGAACACCTCCGTGTACGCCCCCGTCATGTCCATGCGCGGGCCGTAGACGTTGAAGTACCGCAGGCCGACGCTCGGGAGCCCGTACGTGTCGTGGAAGCTGCGGGCGATCCCCTCGTTCATGAGCTTCGCGGCGCCGTAGATCGTGCGGTTGTTGTGAGGGTGGTGCGATTCGGCCGTCGGGAACCGGTCCGCGCCGCCGTATACCGACGCGGAGGAGGCGTAGACGACCTTGCGCACCCGCTCCGCAGCCGCCGCCTCGAACACGTTGAACGTGCCGGTTACCAGAACCTCCAGGCACTCGCGCGGGACCTCGGCACAGCGCGTGATCCGGATGGCGGCCTGGTGAAACACGTAGTCGCAGCCGGCGACCGCCGCCCGGACCACGACGGGGTTCCGCACATCGCCTTGGATGAACAGGACGTCCCGCGCGGCCATCGCCGCGGCCAGGTTCGCCCGCCGGCCCCGGGTCAGGTTGTCGAGGACCCGGATCTCGCCGGCCCCCGCGGCAACCAACTGGTCGACGACGTGGGACCCCACGAACCCCGCGCCGCCGGTCACCAGAACCGTGGTACCATCGATCGGATTCGTCGTCTGCATGGCTGCCGCCTTTCCGGGAGCGCGTGTGAGGACCGCCGGCCGGGCCCGGAATCAACCCCGGAGGTTCCGCACCGCACCGGTCAGCGAGGAGACCACGGCGTCCTGCTGGGCCTCGGTCATCTCGGGGTAGAGCGGCAGGCTCAGGCTCTCCCGCGCGACCCGCTCCGCGACCGGGAAGTCGCCGGGCTCGTACCCGAGGTTGCGGTACGCGGGCTGCAGGTGGACCGGGATCGGGTAGTGCAGCCCGGTTTGGATGCCGTCGTCCTCCATCCGCCTGCGGATGTCGTCCCGCCGAGGGTGCCGGACGACGAACAGGTGCCAGACGTGGTCGCGGTCGGGCGCGACCTCGGGTAGGCGGACGGGCACACCGCGGAGGACGTCCAGGTAGCGCCGGGCGAGGTGTCGCCGGCGCTCGGTCCACCGCCCCAGCTGTCGGAGTTTGACGCCGAGGATCGCCCCCTGGATGGCGTCCATGCGGTAGTTGAAGCCGAGTTCGGCGTGGTGGTAGCGGCGGGTCTGGGCGTGGTCCCGTAAGGCCCGCACGCGTGCGGCGAGGGTCGCGTCGCCGGTGACCACGATCCCGCCCTCACCGCACGCCCCGAGGTTCTTCCCCGGGTAGAAGCTGAAGCCGGCGGCCAGCCCGAAGCTCCCGACCGGCCGACCGGAGTAGTGCGCCCCGTGGGCCTGGGCGGCGTCCTCGATCAGTGGCACCCCGGACCGGAACGCGACTTCGCGGAGCGCCCCCAGGTCGGCCGGCTGGCCGTACAGGTGAACCGGCAGGATCGCCCGCGTCCGCCGCGTGACGCGGGCGGCGGTCTCGTTCGGGTCCATCGTGCACGTGGCCGGATCGACGTCCACGAACACCGGGCGGGCCCCGCAGTAGCTGACCGCCCAGCTGGTGGCGATGAACGTCATCGGCGTCGTCAGCACCTCGTCCCCGGGGCCGACCCCGGCTGCCAGGAGGGCCAGGTGCAGTGCGGCGGTGCCGCTGCTCACGCCGACCGCGTGCGGCGAGCTGTGGGCGGCGGCGAACGCCTCTTCGAACTCGGCCACGTGCGGCCCGAGCACGTAATGCCCGCTGGCCAGCACCGCATCCACCGCGGACAGGATCTCGTCCCGCAGGGGTGCCAGTTGGGCCGACAGGTCAGCGAAGGGGACGACGGGGCCGGTGGCGGCGGGCCGCGCCGCGGCGGGGGCGGTGAGGGCGCTCATGACACCTCCTGGGACGCGCGGTCGCGGGACCGCATCCAGCGGGCCGGGCAGCCGGCCACCACCGCGCCGGGCTCGACGTCCCGGGTCACCACCGCGCCGGCCCCGACCAGCGCCCCGGCCCCGATGGTCACGCCGCAGAGGATCACCGCGCCGCTGCCGATCGACGCGCCGCGGCAGACCAGAGTCGGCACCTGCTCCCAGTCCAGCGCCGTCTGGAGCGAGCCGTCGGGGGAAGTCGCCCGCGGGTCGGGGTCGTTGGTGAACATGACGCCGTGGCCGACGAAGACCTCGTCTTCGATCGTGACGCCGGAGCAGATGAACGTGTGGCTGGAGACCTTGCACCGGGCACCGATCGTCGCCCCGGCCTGGATCTCCACGAACGGGCCGATCCGCGTCCCGTCACCCACCCGGCACCCGTACAGGTTGGCGAACCCGTGGATGATCACGTTTTGCCCCAGCATCACCGTTGGTGCTACACGAATGAATCGTGAAATGTCGTAGTAATCGCATTGTAATTCAGACATATAGATTATCCATTTGTGATAGTAAGGCCCGCCTGCCGTGGGCCCGGGTACTCCGCGTTGCCGCCTCCAGGAGTCGGACCACCCTGACCCCCATACGCCCGTCGCTTACCGGTTCGCACCGCTCGCGGAC
Source organism: bacterium (assembly GCA_017308215.1). Lineage (GTDB taxonomy): Bacteria > Planctomycetota > Planctomycetia > Gemmatales > Gemmataceae > Urbifossiella. Next base: position 19,088 of record JAFKFQ010000267.1, read on the forward strand.
GCACTCCGCGAAGTGTGCGACCATGGACCGGAGGGCCTCCCCCGGCTCGACGTGCGGGCTCCACATGTCGCCGGTCCGGTAGCCCACGCGAAACCGCCGCAGGTCCTCGGTGGTCTCGGACACCTTGATGCCGCGGTCGTACACCTTCACCGGCTCCGACGTGTTCAGCTCGTCGAAGATGAGGCTCTTGCGCGAGCCGGTCAGGATCATCCGGCGGACCTTGACCGGGGAGAGCCAGCTCACGTGGAAGTTGGCCATCAGCCGGTCGCTGTAGTCCACGTTCACGTAGGCGATGTCCTCGATCAGCGGGTCGGCGTGGGCGCAACCCCAGCCGGAGATGCTGCGCGGTTGCAGCCCGAGGACGTAGTCCGCGATCGACAGGTCGTGTGGGGCCAGATCCCAGATCACATTGATGTCGCTCTGGAACAGCCCCAGGTTGATGCGGTCGCTGTCGACGTAGTAGATGTCGCCCAGTTCCCCGGCTTGGACCAACTGCCTGATGCGTCGGACGGCGTTGCTGAATACGTAGGTGTGGTCGACCATCAGGACACGGCCGAGGCGGTCCGCGAGGTCCGCCAGTGCCTGCGCGTCGGCCACGTTGGCGGCCAGCGGCTTTTCGACGAGCACGTCCTTGCCGGCCTCCAGGCAGCGGCGGACGAGGGCGTAGTGCGTCGTTACCGGGGTGGCCACGGCGACCGCGTCGAGCGGGCGGTCGAGGAGTTCGTCAACCGTCTCGAGGATGGGCACCCCGGGAACCGCCGCCCCCGCCGCCGCCCTGCGGGCGGCGCTCAACTCGCAGACGCCGGCGACCGCCGTCAGGGGGCAGGCCATCAGGTTCCGAACCAGGTTCGGACCCCAGTACCCGTAGCCGATCACGCCGACCTGGAGAGATTCCATGTTGGGCTCGCTCATGTGGTCTGAAATCGAATCGCGCCCGGGGCGACGTGGTGTGTCGGCTGGGGTGTTCACCGGGCGATCGAACCGGGCACGTCAGATGACGTCCGCGAACTCGTTCTCGACGCTCCGAAAGTACGAGGCGGAGACGACCGCGAGGCCGAGGACGAAGGTACCGGAGACGAGAAACTGGGTGAGCGGGAACGGGAGGCCCAGGCATGCCGCCCGGAAGGCGTCGATAAGGCCCGTCATCGGGTTGGCCCAGATCAGCACGGCCAGCCACCCCGAGGCGTCCGCGGGCGGCTGCATGTACACGCTGGGCGTCGCGAGCATCCAGAACTGAACCAGGAACGGGACGACGAAGCGGACGTCCCGGTAGCGGATGTTCAGCGCCGCCAACCCGGTCCCGAACGCCAGGCCCGCGACACCGATCGCGCACGCGCCCGGCACCACAAGGGCGACCGCCGGGCCGGGCCACACCCCGTACCACGACATGAGCAGGGCCAGGACCGCAGACGCGACCGCGAAGTCGACCGCCGCCACGCCGACGGCGGCAAGGGGGATTGTCAGCCGCGGGAAGTAAATCTTGCTCACCAGCCGCTCGGACTGCACGACGCTGTTGGACGCGGAAGTGACCGCCGCGGCGAAGAACATCCACGGGAGCACCCCCGTAAGCGCGAAGAGCGGGTACGGGACCCCGGCCGACGGGAGGCCGGCTAGCCGGCCGAAAAAAATGGTCAGGGCCGCCACCATCAGCACGGGTTGCAGTACCGCCCACGCGATCCCCAGGGCCGTTTGACGGTACCGGACCTTGACGTCGCGCCAGACGAGAATGAGGAGCAGTTCGCGGTAGCGCCAGAGTTCGCGGAGGTTTGGCAGGTGCCAGCCCTGTGGCGGCCGGATCCGGGTCATCAGCGGGCCGTCAGCGGATTGGGTCGAGCCGAACCCCACGACGTGCCGTGTCGATCGTCCAATCATTAATTTCTCTGGTATTGTGGTATGATCTGGGCCGGCGAGGCCGCCGATGGCGGTCGGCGCGAGGGCCACAACCGGGCTCGGCCGGTCAGGCCCCTGGGGGCTCGGTCAGGGGTACAGGCCCGTGGGCGCGTCGACTCGGTCGACTTCGATCACGTCCGGGCCGGGTATGCGGAGGATCACGCGCGACACGGCGAACGGAATGCCGATGAGCGTTGTGGCGGTCGTGAGCAACAACCGGAGATCGAGCCAGACCCCCAGGTTCGCGGCGTAGTGGACGTCGTAGCGGAGCTTCCGGCGCACGGAGTCAATACTGGAGTCTGGCGGGAGGTTGAGCTGGGCCAGGCCGGTCAGCCCCGGAGGCACGGTCAGCCGGACCGAATACCAGGGGATCAGCGATTCGAATTGGGCGACGATCTCCGGGCGTTCCGGGCGCGGGCCGACGAGGCTCATGTCGCCGCGGAGCACGTTCCAGAGTTGCGGCAACTCGTCCAGGTGCGTGCGGCGGAGCAGGCGGCCGAAGCGGATTTGTCGGGGATCATCGGGCGTGGCCCAGCGTGGACCGGAGCCGGCCTCACAGTTGTGGGTCATTGTTCGTATCTTATACATGGTAAATAGTCGTCCATTAAGACCGAGCCTTGTCTGGGAGTAAATCGCCGGTCCACGCGACGCCACCTTCACCAGTACCATCGCGACGGCGATGACCGGGGCCGTGGCCACCAACAAGAACGCGGCCAGGATACGGTCCCCGACGCGCTTCCAGCGCGGCAGGAAGCCTGAGATCGCGCTGCCCGTGGGCGGCCGCTGTGCCACTGGGGTGACGACCAGATCCTGGGACCCGACTAGGACGGTGGTGTCCAGCATGGAGTCAAACTCGTGCGGACAGGGCGAGAAGGGCGAGGCTCTTCTACCTGACGTTGCGGGGGGCGCGCTCGCCGCTGAACACCACGCCCAGCACGCGGGCATTCACCGAAGCCAGCCGGTCGTAGTTCGCGAGCACTTCCCGAAGCCGGCTGACGTCCCGGAGCACCGACAACAGTACCCCGTCCGCAGCCCGGCTGAGGATGAGGGTTTCCGACGCGAGCCGCACGGAGGCGGTGTCCACGACGATGACGTCGTACTGCGGCCGCAGGTTGTCGAGCAGTTCCGGGATCCGCCCGGCGGGCATTCCCGCGAGTGAGTCCGGACCGCTGCCGCCAGAGGGGATCACGTTCAGGCCCGGCACCGGGCCCGGTCGGGCCACGCCGGCCAAGTCGGCCTCGCCGCCCAGCAGACTGACCAGACCGGGGTGCGAGGGGACCCCGAACAAGGCGTGCAACCGCGGTGTGCGGACGTCGGACTCGATCAGTAACGTCCGCCGGCCGCTCAGGGCCAGCCGTACTGCGAGGTGCGCGGCCAGCACCGTCTTCCCCTCGCCGGGCTCGGCGCTGGTGACCGCCAGGACGAACCCGCCGGAACAGGGCAGGTTCGGCAGGATCATCTCGCGTGCGATGTCGAGGGCGTTGCTCAACTGGCGGAACTCGGCCCGCGAGCGGCCCAACCGAGGCGCGCCGAACGTCTGTAGCACGTGCTCGCGGACGGCAGGGACTGCCCCCAGTACCCGAAGGTGGCAGGCCGCCAGGTCGGCCGGGCCGTTGACCCGGCCCCCGCGGAGGTCGAGCCAGCCGAGCAGTACGACGACGGCCACGGCCCCGATGAGCGGCACGACCGCCATTCTGACGTACTGCCGCCACGGTGGCGTTTCGGCGATGGCGGACGGCTCCAGCAAGCGGGCCCGCGGCGGCGCATTCTGCTCGACCTGGAGAGCGCGGATGCGGCTGTCAATGAACTGGGCCTGCTCCTCCTCCCGGGCGATGGTCTTTTGGAGCGTCTCGATTTCGCCCAACCCGCGTGCCAGCCTGGCGGACGCCTGCTCCTGATCAAGAACCTCCGACTCGAGCTGCGGAAGGGACTGCCGCGCCGCGGCACGGATTTGCCGCCGCAGGGCTTGCTCCTGTGCCTGTTGGCGGCTGGCACTGGACTTGACCCGCGCCTCGGCGACGGGCTGGAGTTCCCGCCGCCTGTCGGCGATCGCGTTGCGCGTTTGGGCGAGCGCTGTCGTCAACGCCTGGTACGTCGGTGTGGACTCGAAGTTGCGCAGGTACAAGTGGTGGTCGGCGAGCTTGCTTTCGAGCGCGGCGGCCTCCTGCCGGCGTGCGGCGGCCACGTCGTCCGCCGCCATCACTCGGTCGGTCATCTCCGCGACCAAGTCGGGGTCAGGTGGGGCCGGGGCCACCAGCCGTTCGTCGGCGAACTCGAGTTGCCGGATCGACGCCCGGACGTAACTCAACTCCCACGTCAGGGCGGCGATGCGGGTGCGACCCTGTTCGAACTGCTGGCGAAGGGCAGACGGGTCTCTGACCCCCAGCGCCTCGGCCCGCGAGGCCAGGAGGCGCCGTTGTTCGGCCAGCTTGGCCCCGTGACTCGCGGCCAGGTCGGCCAGTTGCTTCATGCGGGTGTCGTACTCGTCCCGGTCCCTGTTGAGAACCTCCCGGACGTAGGTGTCACGAACGGCGTCCAGGATGACGACCATCTCCTCGGGGCTCGCCTCCTTGAGCTTGATCTGAAGGATCTCGGGTGCCACGACGAAGTCCGCCGTGATCCGGGACGCGAGCCAGTCCACAGGCTCCGGTTCGCCCCGCAACAACTCGAGGTTCCGGGGCGCGAGTTCTTGGGCCGCGCGCTCCAGTACGAACCGGCTCTTGACCATCGCCACCTGGGTGCGCTGGAAGTTGACGCTGTCGCGTCGTGTATCCGCATCCCCGTACAGGATGGCCGGTCGGACCGGGGGGACGTGCACCAGCGTGCGGGCGACGTAGGCGGGCGGCACCCGGGCCGACACCGCCAGGCCGACCACCGCGGCCACGGCCAGTGCCAGCGGCACCGCGACGTGCCACTTGCGGCGCAACGCGTGGGCCAGCGCGTCGGATGAGATCGTCAGGGAATCGTCCGCCGCGGGGGCGCGAGCGGCGGCGACCTCCGACGGATTCGGCGTCCATATCTGCACCGGTTCGGCCCGGGTGCCCGAGTCACCATTCATGAGAGAGCTACTGATAAGCAAGAGGTGTAAGCGCAGACTCCGGGCCCGTGGGTGACAGACACCCATTCTTCAGAAATGACAGGCCAATCGGTGTGCGTCGGTATGGGCGACGGCCACACGGCCCGAGGCCTGCCATCCGCTCCGAGAGGGGCGAAGGTGGCAAAAGGCCGGTACATCGGGGTCATGGAAAGACGGTGACCCGGTATGTGGGTCGAATAAGGCAATGGATATGCCAGACGGCGGGGGAAAAGTTCTCGCCCGCCGCAAAGGCCATGGGCACAGCCGGTTAACGCCAGTACCCTCGACAGGATTTGGATTAGCAGCCAGACCGATACCGGGCGCGGGTTCTGAACAGAGACACTTTCGGGTGCAGAATGTCCAGGGATCTGTCCAGACCTGTCATCGATGACGATTTGCCAGGGACAAAATGCCACTCCAGGAACTAGTGGGCCGACCGGGCTGGATTGACGGGTACAGAGATGACGGTTCTGATGCGCCCAATTGATCTTGTGGAAAGCAAGAGCCCGTCAATCCAGCCCGGCCGGCCCACTAGCTCGGGCACTCGTTCAAGACCATCCTCAAGACCCTGCGGAGCCCCGAGCTGGTCCGTCGGTCCGGGCTGCCCCGGTGTTCGGCCCATTCCGCGAGGTCGTTGATTCCATCCTCGCCGCCGGTGAGTCGGCCCCGCGGAAGCAGCTGCACACCGCCCAGCAGGTCTACCGGCGGCTGATAACCGAGTACGGGTACACCGGCGGGTACGACCAGGTCCGCTCGACCACCGATCGCGCGGACCGAGGTGGTCCTGCACGGCCTGGTCGAAGCGTTCGCGTTGTTCGGGTGCGTGCCGGGTGAGTTATGGTGGGACAACCCGGCCACGGTCGCTGGGCACGGATGCGCGGTGCCGGCCGCACGGACGGCCAATTGTTGATCTGTGGGGTGCCGTCGCCTGCCTGACCCGAGACGGGCGCGGGTCCGCGGCCGTTACGAATCCCTTTCCAGCGGCTCCCGCTCGCCGCTCTCGTCGTTCTTGAGCACCCACTGCGTAGCGAAGTGAGCGAGGCGGGTCCCGTCGGTCAAATCCAGCTTCCGCCGGATGCGATCGCGGTAAGTCTCAACCGTTTTGACGCTCAGGTGGAGTCGGTCGGCGATCTCCGCCGTCCTCGCCCCCTGACCGATTAGCCGGAATACCTCGAGTTCGCGATCCGCCAGGGTGTCGAGCGGCGACCGGCCGGCCCCCTCGGGGCCGCCGCCGATGGCCTGTCGGAGCATCCGCTGGGCCATGGCCTCGCTGACCCACACCTCCCCCCGCCGCACCCGCCGGATCGCCTCGACGATCGTGTCCGTCGCCTGGTCCTTGTTGACGTACCCGAGGGCCCCGGCCCGCAGCGCCCGCTCGGCGTACAACGATTCCGGGTGCATGGACCAGACGACGACCCGCACCGCGGCGTCGCGGTCGCGGATCCGCTTGATCAGTTCGATCCCGCTCCCGGACTTCAGCGAGATGTCCACCACGGCCACGTCCGGCTTGGCCTCGGCGACCAGCCGCAGGGCGTCGGCGAGGTCGCACGCCTCCCCGCACACCTCCAGGTCCGGCTGCCGGCCGATCCGGGAGGCCAGCGCCTCCCGGACCGCCGGGTGGTCGTCCACGATCAGCACCCGGACCCGCGGCGCGGCTTTACTCTTGCCCATGGGATCCTCCCGGGAGCTCGCAGGTGACGCTGGTGCCGGCGGGCGAGGCCGGCCCGATCGTGAGCCGGGCCCCGATGATCGCGGCCCGGTCGTGCATGATCCGCAGCCCCAGGCCCGACCGGCCGGCCGGCAGCCCGGCGCCGTCGTCCTCCACCCGCAGGACCAGCCCGTGGTCGGCGCACAGGGCGATCCGGACGGCCCGCGGCCGGGCGTGCTTGACGGCGTTGTGGACCGCCTCCTGGGCGATCAGGTACAGTTGCGTCGCGGTCAGGTTGTCCGCCACGGCGACTGGGTCGGGGCAGTCGAATGTGCACGCCACCCGGGCGTCCGACCGGGTCCGGTCGGCGAGGTCGGCCAGGGCCGCCATCAATCCCTCCGCGTCGACCGGGACCGGGAGCAGCCCGCGGATGACCACCCGGAGCTCCCGCTGGCACCGGCGGAGCCCCCCTGCCACCCGCCCGGCCAGCCGGGCCGCAGCGTCCGGGTCGGTGCGGACGGCGTCGGCCAGGTCGCCGGCCAGGATGTTCAGCGCCGTCAGCTCCTGGCCGACGGTGTCGTGCAGGTCCTGGCCGATCCGCCGCTGCTCGAGGGACGCGATCTCCACCACCTCCCGCTCCAACTCCTTCCGGCGGGTGACGTCTCGGACGATCCCGGTGAACTGCCGCAGGTGGTTGATCTCGCTGATCGCCAGCTCGATCGGGAAGACGGACCCGTCCTTCCGCCGGGCGATGGCCTCGCGACCGGTCCCGATGATCCGGGCCTCGCCGGTCGCCAGATACCGCGTGATGTACGTGTCGTGTTCGACACTGAACGGCGGGGGCATCAGCATCCGGACGTTCTGGCCGACCAACTCTCCTACGGTGTAGCCGAACATGGCTTCCACCGCCCGGTTGACGGTCAGGATCGTCCCGGCATGGTCGATGGTGATGATCGCGTCGGCGGCGGTATCCAGGACGACCTGGAGGCGGGTCTCCCGGTCCGCCCGCTCCGCTTCGGCCCGTTTCCGGTCGGTGATGTCCACAGCGGACGGGAGGATGTACCGGACCGCGCCATCCTCACCCCGCAGGAACGCGACCTGGAAGTCGATCACCATCCGACCATCTGCGGCCGCGCGGATGGTCTCGTCGAAGCGGGCGGGGCGGCCCCCCGCCGCCGCCTGGACGGCGGCCCGCACGCGGTCGCAGGCGGCCGGGTCGTGGGTCCACCACGGACAGTCCCAGAACGCCCGCCCGATCACCTGCTCGAGCGTCAGTCCGCCGGCCACCAGTAGCGGCCGATTCACCCACCGGACCGTCCCGTCGGGATCGAGCAGGCCGACGAAGACGAACAGGTTGTCCAGCAGGTCCCGCAGTTGCCGTTCGGCGGCCCGCACCGCCTCCTCTGCCCGCTTCCGCTCGGAGATGTCCTCGATCACGGCGATGTAGTGAAGCGGGCGGCCGGCGTGCGACCGGCGGATCGAGCTGGTCAGGTTCGCCCAGACGGTGCCGCCGTCCTTGCGGGTGTACCGCTTCTCGACCGTGTAGTGCGAGAACTCTCCGGCCGCGAGCCGGCGGGCCAGGTCCACGTTCGAGGCCAGGTCGTCCGGGTGGGTGATGGCCTGGAAGGATCGCTCCATCAACTCGTCGCGCGTGAACCCGAGGATGTCGGCAAACCGGCCGTTGACCCTCAGGAGCCGCCCATCCAGGGCGGTGTGGGCCATCCCGACGGCCGCCTGCTCGAAGGTTGCCCGGAACAACTCCTCACTCTCCCGAAGCGCCTCCTGTTGGGCCTGCGCCTCCCGCGAGGCGGACTGGAGCCGAACCACGATCCAGGTGATGAACGCGCCCTCGAGCAAAAAGCCGATCACGAAAGCGATCTCGCCGGGCGTGGGCGCGAGCCGCCAGACGGGGGGGACGAAGAAGTAGGCACCCGCGGCGGCCCCGAGCAGGGTGGCGAGCATGCCCGGTCCGAGCCCGCCGTACCAGGCGGCGGCCGCCACGGCGGCCGCGAAGAACAGGGGCGGCGAGACGGAACCGATGATTGGTTCCGCCGCCAGTTGGAGCCCCAGGGCCGCGGAGACGACTAGGGCGGCGATCCCGTATCGCCACAGCTCGTTTGCCCGGATCACTGTGATCAGCTCCCCCCACCCGTACCCCGGCCGCCGACATGGACAACGGCGATTGCCGAAATCGGCACCTGCATCGGGAGGTGCCGGCCGGCTCTCTCTCCCGCCTCTCCGCACGGCCCGGTGCCGGAGATGGATCGCGCGAGCGAGCAACCTGCATCGTACCAAAGACGGATACGAACGACAGACGCGGCTATCGTGTATCTGGCCCGGCCAGATTCCTCGTCACAACCGGGTGAGGTCTGCGGGGCGACGGGCACTCCTCCCGGTTTCAGATACCCTCACGGCCGGTGGGTCAACGGCCTGGCTACGGTGACGCGTTAGAATTGATAATGTTATTGGCAGTATAGTCATTATTATTTCAGTTGTTATCGACGACCTTTTGGCCTTCCAGAGGGTTCGGTTGCCAGCAGTGGCCGTCCCCCGGTGGTGGTACAGGACAACGCCCCCATCCACACCAGCGTGATTCTCAGGACGGCCCGGCAGGGTTTGGTGAGGCTCGGCATATTCCTGCCGCCTTACAGCCCGGAGTCGAACCGGATCGAGCCGGTCAAGCTCCCCGACGTGTCGCGGTCGGGCCTTGCCAACAAGGCAGCCTGCGTGCGGCGGTTGAGGCGGGGTTCGGCGCTGACCGTCGGCGTCTCCAGATGGCAGGCCACAACTAACCACGGCAAACCGCGTGGCCGACAAGTCTCACACTAACGAGTCCTCACCGGCAGGGACACGGGCAGGCCCCTGCCGCGCGGTGCAGACCACGCGGGTTCCTCCGGCCTGGAGTCGCTCCACAACCAGACTCGCACCGATCAGATTGGCACGGTTGCGCATGATGCGCAGTCCCAATCCGGCGGAGGTGATTTCGGGGAGGCCCACGCCGTCGTCGGTGATACTAAGAATCAAGGACTCGGTGTTGACCTCGAGAGACACCCGAACGCTCGACGGCTTGCCGTGCTTGAGCGCGTTCGTACACGCCTCCTGGGCAACGTGGTAGAGCTGCGTCGCCGTGTTGGTGCCGCGGACCGGCGTTGCCAGGTCGATGTGGCACTCGCAGCGGACGTCCGGCGCCTCGTTGATCTGGGCGGCCAACTCCTGGAGCGCGAGCGGCAGGTTCTCGGGCTCGACCTCCGACAGTGCCAGGCCGTGGGAGATGTAGCGGACCTTCCGGAGCAACGCCCGCAGGCCGTCCGCCAGGCGCTGGGCGGCCTGCGCCTGCTTCGGGGCGGTCGGCTTGAGGGCGTCCACCAGGCCGTCCGTGAGCAGGCTCAGGGCGGTCAACTGCTGCCCACAGTCGTCGTGCAGGTACTGCCCGATACGGTGCTGCTCCTGCGCGGCGATCCGCACCACCTCGCGCTCGAGCTCCCGCCCCCGGCTCAGGTCGAGGAGGATGCCGGTGTACAGGTCGCGGCTGTCGACGCGGTTGACGGCCAGGGCCAGCGGAATGTCGGTCCCGTTCTTGCGGACACCGCGAACCTCGTGGGCCGCGGCCGCCCCGCGCGCGGGGTCGTCCCTGATCAGTCGCGCGAGTTCGCCGGGGCCGAACTCGGGCAGGAGCAGGGAGACGTTCTTACCGATCAGTTCATCGGCGGTGTAGCCGAAGAGCCGCTCCGCCGCCGGGTTGACCTGCCGGACGGTCCCGCGGCGGTCGAAGTTGACGATGCCGGTGATCGCCGTGTTCAGGATCGTGTGGCACAGCTCCTTCTCGTCGCGGAGTTCCGCGGTGCGGGCGGCCACGCGCTGCTCGAGCGTCTCGTTGCTCCGCCGGAGTGCCTCCCGGCTCCGCCGCAGCTCCAGCTCGGCTTCCGTCCGCTCGAGCAAGTCGGCGACCTGCCGGCCGAGGAGATCGAATAGCCGGAGCTCGCGGTCCGACGGGAGGTGCGGCCGGTCGTAGTGCGTGGTGATGACGCCCACGAGCCGGCCCGCGCGTGAGTACAGGGGGGTGGCCTGGAAGGCCCGTACGCCCGCCCCGAGAAGGACGTCTCTGTGTTCCGGTGCCCCCTCGAATACCGGGCTGGTCCGGACGTCCTCGACGAGGAGTCGCCCGCCGTGTTCCTCGACGGCCCGCTCGAACTCGCTGGCCACCACCCGGGCGTAGTAGTCGAGGTACGGGCGGTCGAAGCCGCGTTGGGTTGCGATGCGCATCGTGCCCGTCCCCGGTTCGATCACGTGCATGACGCCCCGGTCGGCGCTGGTGATTTCGACCGCCGCGGTCATCGCCTTCTCCAGCAGCTCCTCGACGCTGCCGGCGTGGACGAGGCGGGTGCTGAACTCGTGGAGCTGTTTCATGGCGGAGAGGTCGGCCGCGGGCTGGGACTGGAGGGTTGCCAGGTCGCAGACCGTGCGCTTGATGTCCGAGACGTCGCGGTCCACCTTGGCGAGTGCCAGCGGCACCCCGGCGGCGTCCCGGACTACGGTGGTAACCCCCCACACGTCCAGCCGGCGGCCGTCCCTGGTCACGCGCTGGGTTTCCCACCGCTCGGCCGCCTCGCCGCGCTCGAGCTGCCGCCAGTGGGCGCGGGCCTCGCCCCGCAACTCCTCGGGGATGATGAGGTCGACGGTCGTTCGCTTCGCCTCGTCCTCGGTGTAGCCGTAGAGCCGTTCCGCCCCCCGGTTCCAGGCCAGGATGTGGCCCTCGAAGTCGTGCAGGATGAAGGCGTCGGGGATGGCCATGAGGGCAGTGGCGAGCAACCGGCAATGCTCGGCCTCCTGCTTCCGTGCCGTCTCCTCGGTGAACGTGACCGTCACCCCGGCGACGTCGCCGCGGGGCGTGCGGCAGAGGGTGGTGCGGCGGACCAGCCAGCGCCCGTCCGCCGTGTGGACGTCGGCCTCGCGCGGTAGCGAGTCCCTGAGGACGGGGGCGACGTCCGCCGCCAGGCCCGCGTCGGCCAGGTATGGGGCGTCCCCGGGGAGCGACTGCCCGACGTCCACCGCGGTCAGGCCCAGCAGCCTCGTCGCGGCCGGGTTCAGTCGCCGCAGGCACAGCGACGTGTCCACGAACAGGGTCGCCACGTCGGTCCCGTCGAGCAGGGCGGCGAGGCCGGTGTTCATCGCCTCGAGTTCGGCCACCTTTTCCTCGAGCCGCAAGCAGGCCGACCGCAGGTCGTTCGAGTCGCACCCCAGTTCCTCGTCGGCGCAGTGTAGTTCCTGGCTCGTGGACCGCAGCGCCTCGCGGGCGGCCACCAGGTCCTCGTTACTGTCGTTCAGCCGCGCCACCGCCGCGAGCAGCTGCGCGCGGGCCGCCAGAAGTGCGGCTTCCAGGCGCCACAGGAGCGACGGGGCGCCTGCGGCCGGTGGCGACGGTGAGGCCGGTGTGCCTTCAGGCCCTTCTCGGAAGGAGACGAGAAGGAGCGGGGCCTTCAAGGCTGGTGACGAGACGGGCTGTACAGTCACGGTGGCCGGGTGAGTCGTCTCCCCGCAGCCGAGCGGGAGGCCCGCCAGGTGGACGGCTTCCCCGGTCCGGGCGGCTCGCTGAAGACCCTCGGTCAGCGCCGGGGCCGCGACCGGACTCACCCTCGAAACCAGGCTTGCGGCGGACTCGGCCGGTGGGGGGAGCAAGTGCCGGGAAACCGGTCCGATCTCGAACAGCACCCGGTGGGTGGCGTCGATCAGCACCGCCGTCAGGTCGGGTTCCTTGAACACCTCTGACGCCACCGTGCCGCCGAGGTCTTCCAACCGGACTGGTGACGGCCCGCGGCCGTGGGGCTGGCCACGACCGGTTAGCGGGAAAAGTTGCTGGGGCGGGTGGTGCGTGGCGGACCGCCGGTAGAAGCCGTGTTCGGCGGAGATCGCATCGAACCCTTCCAGCACCTCGGCGGGGTGGGCCGCGGGGTCGATGAGCAGGCCCCCCGAGTCCCGGAGGGCGTGGTAGAAGAGGGCGAGTACCCGGGCGTGCCACCTGGGCTCGGTCTGGCGAAGCAGTTCCGCACCGCTGATCAGGTCCAGCCCGGTGATCGGCGGGTCGGCCTGCACGTCGTGTGTTGCGATCACCATGGCCCGGCGAACGGGCGCTGCAACGCGCCAGCCCGAGCGGCCGAGGGGGATGAGGAACCGGTCCCGGATATCGGCCGGGACGGCGGTCGCACTGCTCACCGGGTACTGCCCACGCCTGGCGAAGTCCACCGCGTTCCTGTCGTCGTCGGTGGCAAACACCTTGAGCCGGTGGGTCTCGGGCAGGCTCGCGAGCAGGAACATGGTGAGCGTGTATGCCCCCTCGCCGGTGTCGCAACCCGGCACCCAGACGCGCACCACCGAATCCGTCACTGTGGACGCCAGATAAGGAGCGAGGATGCGGGAGGCCAGACGCTCGAAGTCTGCCAGGTCCTGCGGCCAGGAGCCGCCGTGCGCGAAATCCCGGTGCGGTTCGACCTCGTCGGGAGGGGCTGGCGGCGCGGGCGTCAGCCGTGCGGGCAGGTCGTCCGCTGCGGCCAGGGGGGGGGGCAACCGGTCGAACCGGTCCGGACCCCCGGGGCGCTCGCCAGTGCCCCGTTCCTCCTCACGTGGAAGAGAGCGGCTTCCATCCACTGGGTCGTGCGCTGACAAAGGTAGAGCTCCTTTGCGGCCTCACATTCTCCCTATTTTACCCGGCGGTTCAATCCCCTGTCTTTTGAATTCCTCATGGTTTTAGACTCGATATGTGTCTTACAGGATTAAGTCTGAGTCTTTCTAAAGGGTCTTGAGCCGGAGAGTGAGCAGGGTCGCTATTGCGGCCTTGTGGGTTATTCCCAAGCCGTCGAGCGTCGCGTCGATTGCCGCCTTGAACGCCGAGTAGTCGGCGAACGACCGGTTCGCCAGGGCCGTCTTCTTGACGAATTTCCACACCCGCTCGATCCGGTTCAGGTGGGCGAGTACGGGGCAGGTAGACGAGGTCGGTGTGGGCGAATTCGGCGGCCACCCTCGCCCGCGCCGTGTGCTGGTACCGGGCGTTATCCCACACCACTGTGATCGGCCCGGTCGGGAGCGCGGGTCGGGCCTTGAGGAGCAGCTGCCCGGCCGTCACCTCGGTCACGGTCACGTCGGTCGCTTCCCGGACCCGGGTCCGGGTCTCGGCGTCGAACGCCCCGAGGATGCTGTACCGCTACCGCCCGAACCCAGTCGGCACGACCCACCGGGCGAGGCACCACAGGTACGTCAGGACCCGCCCCGGACGAAGTGGGTGGCGTCCGTGAAGAACACTCGCTGGGTACCAGTCTCGGCCTGCCGGAGCAGGGATTGCAAAGTGTCATCAAGAAATTGCTGCTGGGCGACTTGGTCGGTACGTCACGAGCCTTGCGGTAGCCGAGCCCCAAGTTCTTTAGAAAGGCTGGCGAAATGAGCGTGAGCCCCGGTCTTTCAGGCATTTCGCGTCATTTTGCCACCGTTTCTTAGGAACTGCCAGGCCCGGGTTGGCCCGCGGCGGACCTTGGTCAGGTGGAAGATGGCGTCGGCCGCGTCGGCGGCGGTGGCCGGCGAGTGGTGGCGGAAGTGCTCTTCGAGGGTGGCGGCATGCCGGGCTAGGCCGTTCGGCTGGCCGCGGTAGCCGCACCGGCGGCCGGCGTCCAGGCTGCCGTCCCGGTCGTCGTCGAGGCGGTGTTGGGCGGTGGCCCGGGACCGGCCGGTGAGGCGGATCAGGTCGGCCCGCGACAGCCCGTGGGCGGCGAGGCGCAGGAGCTCCATCCGGCGCTGCACCTGGGGCACGGGTAGAGGAAGCGGTCGTGCTCGATCTGGGCGAGGATGTCGTGCCGGAAATTGAAGGCTCGCATGGCGTCCTGCCGGACTCTGGGAGCGAGACGCTACCCCGGAGCCGGCTCGCGGGAGAAGCTCAGTTCAGACCACATGAGGTAAAAAAAGATCGGCTTTTACTGAAACCTTTCTTGTAGGGGTCTGTCCCACAACAGATGTTGACTGCGACCTGACTAGTGGTGAATTCAGTGGCAGGGTAAGGTTCATTTTACTCGACCACCCACCTGTTCCTCACACGGTGCCCGGGGGCTCCTGTGACGAATGATCGTTGCGGGGGCCGCGGCCAGGGCCGACCGGTGTAGACCTGGGAGTGTCCGAGAAAATGGCAGGACGCCAATTCGTGGCATAGATGCCAACGGCGTGACATCGAACCGGATTTATACCGGGCGATCGAATGAGGGATAATTGATGGTAAGAACTGTGCTGATCGCCAACCCGGACCGTGATGCCCGCGACCACCTGTGCCGGTCCCTCTCACGGGAGGGATGTCGGGTGTACGTCGCCGGGGAGGGCTTGCAGTGCCTGAGACTGCTTCATGAACTCCAGCCCGACCTCTTGGTGCTCGATCTCGAGCTTCGCTGGGGTGGGGCGGACGGCGTGCTTGCCCTCATGAGCGAGGACCCGTTACTGCGGCACATTCCCGTCGCCATCACGTCGTCGGTGCCCCAGACCGTCAGCTTCAACCGGCCGTTGCCTCTGGTCGCATGTGCGCCGGCGAAGCCGTACCTCGTTCAAATAGCGATCGACTGGTTCGGTCTGGCGTCCAAGCGGGTTTCGCCAGGCACACGTGGCACCCACTCACTCAAGAGTGTCGGTTGTGGGTAAGCAGTAGTACGCCGTGACAGTCTCGGTTGCGTGACCAAGCCAAGAAGGCTGTTGGACGAAACTAGGGAGTATTCTTTCGGTGCGGGGGACGCGAGGTCCCCACTCAGAAGACGTATTATCCGAAAATGTGATAGATTGACAGACTGTTCTAGTAAATCGGCAGTCGGGCAGGCCGTGTCGGTTGTACGAGGTTCGGGGGCCGATACCAGAGCCTCAGTTGCGTGAAGTCACGGAATCTCGGTCGGTGGTCGACGCGGCTGACCGTGTGGTGCGTGCCGCGCCATGATCGCCGCACGTGGTTGAATCATATCGGCATGTGAAGATACTGGTAGGCCGGCCGCCGAGTCGCTCGGGGGCCGGCAATTTCGCCCAGCCTGCCGTGCGTCTCATTGCACGGCGGGACCAACCGGGCCGGTCCAGGTCCGGAGGTGCGGAGCGAGTCCGCCGTGCCGTTGCCGGCAACCGCACGACGAAACCCCTCCGACACCATCAATCGAGTGAGGTCGGCCCCTGCGCCAGCCCAGCGGTTGTCAATCCGCCCAGCGGCTGTCAAGGGGCCGGTCACTCTCCTTACCCCATCGCACGGAGAACCCATGCGCACCGCCCCCCACCTTCGAATCCAGCATCCCCCCTCTCTGACACACACGGGGCCGCACGGGCCGTGACGACCCCGTGACTGTCCGGTGAGACGCACCAGACACGCGCGCATCCAAGGAACCGTCGCGGGCGACGCCGGCCCACGGCGGCTACCGTGGTAGCGCGCGACACCCCGGCGGGCCGGGGTGCAGGCGACCTGTCCTGCGTGCCGCAGTCTGCTCGCCGAGCGGGCCGGCATGACACGCAGACTCCGTACCGGCACAGGCCGGCGGGCACCGGTCCCGCCAGTCCCGGCGGGCGGATTCACCCGGCGAGAAAGGGAGCCGCAATGCCGCACTCGACACTTTTACTGACCAACGATGCAACCGTGGTCGAGCAGATCCAGCAGATCCATGACGAATCGGAGTCGGCACACCTGGAGGTGTGCGGGCGGGTCGAGAAAGCACTCGCTTGGCTGAGCGGCGGGGACCAACTCGTGCTGATCGATTCGCGAATGGACCCGCACTACACGGAGTCGATCCTGACCGCGGCGGAGGACTTGGGAGTTCCCGGTGTCATCGTGAGCCACCCGACGGACGCCACGCCCGGATTGCCAGCCCACCACCACCCTCGCCGCCCGGAGGCCGCACGGGGTCACACCGTCTACCTGCTCCCCGCCGGCCTGCCCGGGCTGCGGCAGTTGATCGGCGCACCCGGGGCCGGTGACGCAGCACCGGCGGACAACATCGCCATGGCTCCCGTGGTCGCCTCGCTGCTCGGCTCCTCGATGGAAGAGTATCTGAAGGTCATCCGCCGCGTGGCCGGGCAGGGAACGACCATCCTCCTGACGGGCGAGACGGGGTGCGGCAAGAGCATGATGGCCCGATTGATTCACGAGACCTCGCCCCGCCGGGCGGAGCCGTACCTAGTGGTGGACTGCGGTGCCCTGTCCGATCACCTGATCGAGAGCGAGTTGTTCGGCCACGTCCGCGGTGCGTTCACCGGGGCCGACCGGGACCGCACGGGTAAGCTCGCCGCCGCTGGCACCGGCACCATCGTCCTCGACGAGATCAACTCACTGCCGCTGCCGCTGCAGGCGAAGCTCCTCCGCGCGGTCGAGGACCGCGTGTTCGAGCCGGTCGGGTCGAACCGGTCGGAGTCACTGCGGGCCCGCCTGATCGCCGTCAGCAACATCCCACTGGAGGAGGAAGTCCGCGCAGGGCGATTCCGGTCGGATCTATACTATCGTCTAAACGTATTCGAGATGCGGCTGCCACCGCTCCGCGAGCGGCGGGACGCGATCGTGCCGCTGGCACTCCGGCTCCTGCGCGCGGTGTCGCCCCACCCCGAGAGTGCGACCATCGCCCCGCCGGCCCTGGCGACCCTGCTCGAATACTCGTGGCCCGGCAACGTGCGCGAGCTCCGGAACGTGATTGAACGGGCGACGTCGCTGGCGACCGGTCCGGTGATCCGCCTCGATGACCTGCCGGCACATATCCGCGGCGGACCGCACAACGGTTGTTCCCGCCCGGACACGCGGGGCGGTGTGATGCCCTCAGCAGGCAGCAAGACCGAGGTGTTGCAGCCGCCGGTGCCCGCCCTGGGTGCTGTCGACGTCGGGGACGAGCGGGCCGTACTCGTGGCGCTGCTCCAGAAGCACCGGAACAATAGGTGCCGCGCGGCCAGGGACCTCGGCGTCAGCCGGATGACGCTGTACAAGAAGCTTCATAAGCACGGGATCTTCGTGCCGAAGTCGGGTGTAGGGGCGACTTAGCGGCGGACGTGCGGGCGGCGACCGGGCAGGCGGTCTCGCTCGCCTACGTGGACCAGGGGTACACCGGGGACCAGCCGGCGGCGGCCGCGGCGGCCCACGGCATCTGGCTGGAGATGGTCAAGCTGCCCGAGGCCAAGAAGGGATTCGTTCTGTTGCCCCGGCGGTGGGTAGTGGAGCGGGGCTTCGGGTGGCTGGCCCAGTTCCGGCGGCTGGCCCGGGACTACGAGCGGACGGCCGAGGTTCTGGCCGGGTGGCACTGGGTCGCGTTCTCCAGTCAGATGCTCATCCGGGTCATGGAGCTAACGACCACGCCGGTGACCCAGGTTCATAACCTCGACTGGCGCTGATTCTCAGTGGCCGCCCGCGGCGAGTTACCATGGGGGTTGCTGAGACTCCCTCGGCCCGCGCCCGCGGACGGCCGCCATGATTCCACCACCCGAAGTTCGCCCGCTGGTCCGGGTGCTCGCCCCTCACTTCACCGGCCCGACGTACCAGCGATTCTCCACCCTCTTGGTCGGCGCGCTGCTCACCACCGACCGGCGGACCGTCGCCAACCTCC
>JAFKFQ010000317.1 GCA_017308215.1 bacterium
CGGAATGGTGTCGCCGGTGCCGCTGCCCCCGACGAACCCGCCGTCCGCAAACCGGCCCACGTTGAACGAGCTGTTCGCGCGGTCCCCGAGCGGGCTCACGAACCGGTCCGCCAGCGAGTACCGGGCGGTCGGGCGAGGCCCGAACCCCAGCCACCGCATGGCCGCCCCCTCGGCCCGCCGCTGGGCGGCCGCGTTCTGCCGGCGCACGCCGGCGCCCGCCGCCCACCCCTGGGTGTCGCGCATCCGCATCGCCGCGGTGGACGCCCCGAACCGGTCCAGGAAGAGGTGTTTCTCGAAGTCCCGGCGTTGTGCAAGGGAGCCGAGGCCCGCCTGCACCTGGCCGTCGTCCATCCCCGACCGGGCCAGCGCCTGGGAGAAGCCCATGTTCGCGGTGTTCAGCGCGCGGTTCGCCGCCAGCGCCTCCGCCGGCGTCATCGCCACCACCTTCGACGTCGGTCCGGCACCCGGGTTCAGGCGCCGGGCGAGGGCCGCCTCGCGCCGCCGCAGGTACGCCCGGTAGCTCGCCTGACCGGCGTCGAGGGCCGGGATAACCCCGCCACCGCCGCCGACCAGCGGCCCCCGCTCGGCCCCGCGGCTGTTCTCGGCCAGGCTGGCCGCGAGCCGGGCGCGGTCGACCTGCTCGGCCAGGCCGCCCCCGGCCAGGTAGCTGGGGACGACCCCGCCGCTGGCGAACCCGAGCCAGCTCAGCCCCTGGTTAATCTTGTTGACCGACCACAGGTACGCATCCGCCACCTGCCCGACCGTCGGGGCCGACGGCCGCCGAATGGACCCGCCCTCCTGGTGGTACTGCACCGCCCCCTTGCCCGCGTTGATGGCGCGGAGGAGCGGCAGGTTGGCCTGCGTGGCCGCCCGGTTAATCACGAACTCGCCGGGCGTCAGCATCGCCGGCACGGTGTCGGTGCCGCGCGGGGTGAACCCGCCGTCCGCCCGCCGCAGCACGCCGGCCGGCCCGACCGCGCCCGCCAGCGCCCCGCTCCCACCCGTCTCGTTCCCCGTCGCCCGCCGCAGCGCCTCCTCGGCCCGCTGCACCTGGTCGCGGAACCGGGTGATGGCGTCGGTCGTGTCCTTCACCCGGGCGTCCAGGGTGTCGAGGTTCAGCGTCCCGGTCAGCGACGAGCGGACGGCCGACCGGTCGGCGGCGCTCAGGCCCTGGAGGGCCCGGACGTCCACGCCGCGGCCTTCGAGGTTCCGAGCGGCGCGGGCCCGCTCGTCCATCGCCTGGCCCTGGGTGACCCACTGGCCCCGCCCCATCGCGTTCCGGACCGCGTTGTCCAGGATGTTGAGCTGCTGGGTCGGCGTCAGGGTCGCCCACGCGCCCCGGCCCTCCAGGCTGTCCCCGTACCGGCGCATCCGCTCGGTGACGGCCCGCAGCGCCTCGGCCCGGCCCTCGGGCGAGAGCTGGTCGAGCCCCCGCGTCCGCAGGACCTCTTCGAGCTTGTCGGTCTTCGGGGCGCTGAACAGCCCGCCGCGGAGCTGGTCGGAGACCTCCCGCAGGTTGCTGCCCAGCGCGCCCCGGGTGTCGGACGCCACGGGCGGGGTGGTCCCCAGGGCCCGGAACCGGGCGTCGGCCGCAAAGTACGCCTCGACGTCGGCCTGGCCGCCACGCAGGGCGGTCAGGCCCGCCTGGTCGCGCACCCCGAGGCGGACCAGGGCGTCACGCTGGAGGAGTTCCTGCTGCTGGCCCGCCCGGTCGACCGAGGCCGTGGCCAGGGAGTTCTGCGCGGAGCGGAGCTGTTCGCCGGCGAGGTTCACGGCGAGGCGGGCGAAGAACTGCTCGTGCAGGGACTTCAGGTCGGCGATGAACCGCGTGTAGGTGTCCTGCTGGAAGGCCGCCAGCCCGCGCTGCGCCTGCTCGGCCGTGGCGAACACGCCGACAAGCTGGTCCTGGAGCCCCCGCCGCTCGTTCTCCTGGCCGGCGTCCAGCGCCCCGGGGACGGACCCGAGGAGCTGCCGCATGAGCCCCTCGGCCGTCCGCCCGCTGGCCAGACGGGCCTGCCCGAAGTCGTTGAGCGACTGGAGGGCGAGCTGCTGCTCGCTCGGCGCCAGGTCGTTGAAGTTCGCCCGCCCGCGGTCCAGCCCGATGACGAGCTGCTGGCCCCGCTGCATGCGGGCCTGCTCCTCGGGCGAGGACATCGTGTACTTTTCGACGTAGCCGAGCCGGCTGTCCCGGTTCAGCGTCGCCGCGTTCAGCTTCTCCTGGAGGCCCGCCGCCCGCTCGCTCGCGTTGGCGAGGTTCCGCAGGGCGGCCTGGAGGTTGTTCGACACCCCGACGAGCCGGTCCAGGTTCCCGGCGGCGGCGGAGAACCGGTCCCGGTTGCCCACGGCGTTGTCGCGGGCCGAGGTCGCGGCGACGATGTCCCCGGTCACCCGGCGGAGGCGGGCGGCGATGGCGGCCGGGTTCTCGGCGTCCGCCCCCAGCCCGGTGAGCCGCTGCTGCCGCTCGATGAACGGGGCCTGGAGGTCGCGCAGGGAGAGCAGGTCGGTCGCGGACCGGCCGGTGCGGTCGGCGGTGACGTCGGCGGCGGCCCGGGCGGCGCCCAGGCGCAGCTCGGCGGCCCGGTCGAGCGACTCGCCCGCGGTGACGAGCATCTGCCGCGCGGACGCGAGGCCGTCCACGAACTTGTTGGCGTTCTCCTCGATGTCGCGGGCCATCCGCTGGCCCATCTCCTTCAGCGGCCCGGCGAACGCCTCGGCCACCTCGTTGGCGACCCGCCCGGCGTCGTCCTGGAGCCGGCGCGCGAGGCCGCCGCTGTCCTTGGACTCCTCCTGGACGCGGAGCACCCCGGCGACGGCCGATTCGATGGCGTCGTGGAGCGGCGGGTTGTCCTTCAGGGCCGCCTTCCGCTGGTCCTCGGTCAGCCCCGGCAGGAGTTGGTCCTTGAGAAGGTCGCGCACCCCCTTGCCGGAGAGCCCGGCCGGGCCGACCGGGGTGTTGCCGAGCGTGGCGAGGACCGAGGGCAGCGCCCGGCTGAGCTGGTCGGCCGCCTCGGACCGGCGCAGGAACAGCCCCCCGTCCGCCCCGAGGGCCTCCCCCAGCACGCCCGCCGACCGCCGGAACTCGGCCCCGGTCCCGGCCCCGAGGGCCGCGAACCCGGCCCCGACCGGCGTCACCCGCCCGGTCCCGCCCGAGCCGGAGAACACCGACCCGAGCACGGTCATCGAGGTCTCGAACCGCGCCACACTGTTCGCGGCGTTGGACACGGCGTCGGCCAGCCGGCTCATCGCCCCCGCCGACCGCTCGGCCGCGACCCGGCCCCGCCGCAGGTCCTCCTCGACCCGGATGCGCCGCTGCGCGACCCGGACGGACTCGGTGAACTCCCGGAGTACCTGGTCGACCGGCACCCCGCGGGTGGCCGCGACGGCGGTCACGAGCTGCCCGGCGGCCGGGTCGGCCCCGAGCCGGCGGCCCAGGTCGGCGGCCCGCGCCCGCGGGTTCTTCCGCGCCAGGTCCTCGGCCTCGCGGCTGAGCAGGGCGACCATCGCCCCGGCCTGCCCGCCGAACACCGCCCGGTTCTCCTTGGTCCGGACCGCGGCCTGTTCCTCGGCCGTCATGGCCGACAGGGCCCGGCCCCGCAGCGGGTTCCACCAGCTCCGGTTCGTCACCTCCCGGGCCCGCTCGCCGGCCTCGCCGTTCAGCGCGCCGAGCTGGCGCCGCAGGTTGTCGGGACTGAGCGTGCCGATGCCGCCGCGGACGTTGTTGGCCGCCGCGGTCAGCATGTCCCCGAGGTGCTGCACCGCCTGCCCGACCCTGGCGTCCCGAATCTCCTTCGAGGTCCGCGAGAAACCCTGGGCGAGGCCGACGAGCCCGCCGGCGGCCGCGCCGATGGCGGCCCCCCACGGCCCGAACACCATGCCCACGCCCGCGCCCATCGCGGCCATCGTAAGGGCCGTCCCCGCGGCCCCCTGGGCCGTCGTCCCGGTCGTGTTGCCGGTCACCGCCGCCGCCTGGATGCGCTGCTGCGACGGGCCAATCTGTTCCGCGAGCACGGGCGCGCCGAACATCAGGCCGTAGGTGCCCGCCATCCCGCCCGCGGGCGTGAAGGACCGGCCGAGGTTGCCGAAGAACGACCCCGCCCGCTGCCGGACGGTCGCGCCCGAGAACCAGCCCGCCCCGCCCGGGGCCAGGCCCGCGGCCTGGAGCTGCTGGGCGTTGGCGACCGTGCCGACGACCTGGCCCTTGGAGTTGCGCAGGACGGCCGCGTTCTGTTCGAGGGCGAGCCGGGCCTGCTCCTCGGCCTTCCGCCGCGCTTCCGTCGCGGTGATGGCCGGGGTGAGGGCGCGGAGCTGGCGGTCGATGGCCCGGGCCAGCTCCTTCTCCAGCCGGGCGAGTTCCGCCTGCTGGGTGGCCAGGGCGGTCTGGTTGCTGACGAGGTTGGGGCCGCCGAGGGCGCGCACGCCGGCGTAGGCCCGGGCGTCGGCCAGGTCGGCCGCACCCGAGGTGTTCAGCCCGACGAACCCGTTGCGGACGAGCCCGACGGACTCGGCCCGGTAGCGCTTCCTCGCGTCGACCGCGTAGGTGTTCGAGGAGACGCCCGTCGACGCCAGCGGGATGCGGTCCCCGGCCGCCTGCGGGGCGGCGAAGCCGTAGACGCCCGGGGCCGCGGTCGGCGAGATGTCGGTGCGGTTGTAAAGCGGGAAGGCGCCGGTCGTCGGGTTGCGCGCGAGCATCCCCAGCCGGGCCAGCATGGCCTGGGACTCGGCCGCCCGGGCCACGCCGTTCGTGTCCACCGGCGGCCCGTAGGACTGCTCGGGGGCGAACCCGAACGTGCCCGCCTGGACCGGTCGGGTGGTGCCGCTATAGCGGATGGCCAGGGGGTACGACGGGCGCGCGAAGACGCCCGGGTCGCGTGCGGCGGCCCGCTCGGCCTCGATGCTCGCCTGCTGGAGGCGCCGGTCGTTGGTGCGCGAGCCGAAGGACTGGAACCCGGCCACGGCCCAGGCGCCGTACCCGCTGGCGTCCAGGGCCATCACGGCCGACGCGCGCGCCGAGTAGGCGTCCGCCCCGCCGCGGCGGGCGTCGCGGTACGCGGCCTGGTAGGCCGACCGCCACCGGCCGTCGTCAGCCGGGGCCGGGCCGGTCGCCACGGGCC
>JAFKFQ010000318.1 GCA_017308215.1 bacterium
AGTCGAAAAGCCGAGGAAGCAGCGTTCGAACGGACCGGCCGCATCTACCACCCGCACGCGTCGCCGAATGCCGGCCGCGTCGTCGGCCAGACCGGGTGCGGGCTGGCCTTCGCATTGGCGGCGGCCGGAACGCGGCGTGCGAGCGCGGGGCGGGATCATTACCCGCACCGGTCGCAGTGCCCGCACCGGCCGTCGTCGGGGGTCGCACAGGCGAGCGGGATTCCGGGGCGGCAACGCTCGGTGACGCGTCCCGGGCGGGGCGAGTACGGGTGGTCGGCCGGCGGCGTTTCCGACTGCGGTCCCCGGAGTGATCAACTCCTGGACACAAAATGGCCACGGTGGCCGTTTTGGCGTGTCACGACTGCCCCCTGAACGGTCGGCCTACGAGGTGCTGGTTGAGTTTGACGCCGAGATGCGCGGGGCGGACGGGCTCCGCCAGGCCATGTTCACAATCAGAGCGAACGGCTTGTACCCGGCGGCGGCGTGGGGAGCCGGACGGGCCGGGCGGCGGCCGAGCCGCTGACGCTCGACACCGGCACCCCGATCTATCGGCCTTCGGCGGGCGGCCCGGCACGAAGGACGGTGTGGGACGTCCCGAGCTTGCCCCCGGGAGCCATCCATTCCTGAGTAACACCCGCCGCGGAGGTTGGCCGAGTCGTCCTCAGCGTGTTCCGCCCCCGGGGGCCTCGAGGCGGGGCAGCTCGACGCCTCCCCTCGGATCCCAGAGCCGAACCGTTCCGTCGTCGGACCCGGTCGCCAGCACCGTCCCGTCCGGCGAAAACGCCAGCGCCCGGACCGGTGCGGTGTGCCCGGTCCGCAGCGCCCGGCCAGCCTCCAGGATCTCCCGCCGGGCCTCACGCGCCCGCATCCGCACCTCCGGCGACGCACCCTCGGACGCCGCCCGCCGCAGTGCCGGCTCGGCCGGCCAACCCACTTCCGCCATCCCGACCGATGCCGCCTCTCGCACCCCGTAGTCATCGCGGTCGAAGTCCGCCAGGAGCCGCCCGATCCGCCCCGCCTCGGCCGGCGTGGGGGTGCGGAAGGTGACGTCCGACAGCCACACCGTCACCGCGTCGTGGTCGACCGCGGCGTGCACCCCGGCGGCCGGGGAGTACGCCGCGGCCACGTACGCTACCGCCCCCTTGGGCGAGTACCGCAACACGGCCTCTCCGGACGGCAGGTCGCGGACCGCCCGCACGGCCGCGTTGTTCGTCATCGCCACCCGGTCCGGGGCCAGGAACACGACCCCGTAGTACCCGATCCCGCGCTGCTGGCGGAGCACGCCCGGCACCTCGGCCGCCGCCGCCACGTCCCACACCCGGGCCGTGTCTTCGCCGTTCGACACGAGCCACTTCCCGGTCGGCGACGGGTACAGCCGCCGCACTTCTTTCGGATGACCCTTCAGCGATCCACGCACCGCCTTGGTCTTCACGTCCCACAGGAGCACGTCGCCGTCAGCGGCAGAGGCGAGGAGGCCGGTGCCGGGGAGGAACGCCGCCGCCCGCACGACCGGCGGGTGCGGGCCGAACTCGCCCGCCGCCTTCCCCGTCGCCGCGTCGAGCAGCCGGACCGACGGGCGGCCGTCGGTCACCGCCACGACCGCGCCATCGGGCGCGACCGATAGCGACGTCGGCCCCGCGGCGCGCGGGACGGACCACAGGCGCTTCCGGCCCGCCACGTCCCACGCCACCACCTCCCCGGCGCGGTCCTTGTGGCCGGTTGCGGCGACGAGCCGCGCCCCGTCCGGGGAGAAGGCCAGCGCGCGGACCGGGGGGCGGTCCGGCGCCGGCGGGTCGTCGGCGGGCGCCGCCGCGGCCCACACGAGGGTGACCAGAACCAGCACGGGGGAACGGGTCATCGGGCGCCTCCTTCGGCCGGCTGGCGGCGGAACGGCCACACGTGGCCGTGCGACATAGCCCGGACCCGGTAGCGGTCGCGGGCGGCTTCGAGGCGGGCGATCTCGTCGCGGTGCCGGGTCACGGTCGGGCCGAGCGCGAGGGAGGTCGTCACGGCTTGCCTCCCGGGGACGGGGCGAGGGCGGCGGGGATGTCGAACACGGTCGCGGTGGTGTCGGAGAAGCTGACCGCCACCCGCCGCCCCGTGCGATCGAACGCGAATTGCCACCCGCGCACGGGGAGGTCGATCCGGCCGGCGTCGGCCCCGGTCGCTGCGTCGCGGAACTGGACCGAGTACCCGCCCTTCAGCCCGAGGGGGAGCTCGGCCAGCCGCGCCCCGTCGGGTGTGAACGCCAGGTCCGACGCCCAGTAGCCGGGCGCCGCGACGGCCCACAGGGCCTTCCCCGCGGTCACGTCCCAGACGGCCACCGGGTGGTCCTCTCCCGGGCCGGATTGCACCCGCCCGTCCGGCAGCTTCGTCTGCACCGGTTGCCCCCGCCCGGCCACCGCCAACCGTCGCCCGTCGGGGGCGAACGCCACCCGGGTGGCCGCCACCGGGGCCAGGTCCAGTACCCGCCGCGTCTCGCCGGTCATCGGGTCGATCAGGCGGACCGTCGTCCCCGCGCCGAGCGCGAACACGGTCCCGTCCGGGCTCACGTCCGGGTCCCCGAGCATGCCCATGCCCCGCAGCCGGTCGGCGAACGGGTCGTCCGGGTCGGCCTGCTCGCCCGGCGGGCGGGTCGAGTGCTCCGCCAGGAGCCGCCCGGTCCGCGTGTCCCACACGCGCAAGTACTCGTCGTCGCCCCACGCCACGAGGCGGGCGCCGTCGGGGGCGAACCGGACCACCCGCTTGCCGCCGACCCGCCCGTGGCCGAGAAGCTTGAACCGCTCCCGCCCGGTCCCTGCCTCCCACACCCGGACGTCGTTCCCGAGGGCCGACGCGGCGACGAGGCGGCCGTCGCGCGACACCGCCAGCCCCCGCACCCACCCGCCCGTCAGGAGTACCCGCCCGGGCTTCCCGGCCGCGTCCCACGTCCGGACCGTGTGGTCGTCCGACGCGGTGAACAGCGACCCGTCGGGGGCGAACACAATCGCACTGATCCGCCCCTCGTGGCCGGGGCGGGCGGGGCCGAGCGGGCGGCCGGTCTTCACGTCCCACACCCACACCTGCTGGTCGGTCGCCGCCGCGACGCGGGTGCCGTCGGCCGACCAGCTCACGTGCCCGACCCCGGTCCGGCCGGCCGGCAGCCGGCCGACCTCCTTGCCGGTGGCCGGGTCCACCAACTCGACCGCGACCGTGCCCGGCGGCGGGGCGGCCAACTGGTACGGGGCGAGCGCCAGGATCTTGCCGTCTGGGCTCGGCGCGCACGCCCCCAGCTGCCAGTCGCGGGCCACCAGTGCGGTCTGGCGGCCGGCGGCGACGTCCCACACCGCCAGTTGTCCCGACCCGCGGTCGACGTACACCGACCGGCCGTCCGGGGCGAACCACGCCGCCTCGGTCCCGAACCCCCCGAACCGGGCGAACGCCCGCGCCTCCCCGCCCGCCTCCCACCGCCAGACGTGGAGGTCGGTCCGGCCGAACACCACCGCCTTCCCGTCGGGCGAGACGGCGAACGCGTCGGTCCCGCCGGGGTGGCGGTATCGGAGGAGTTCGTCCCCGGTCCGGGCGTCCCACACCCGGAGGTCGCCGCCGGTCGCGGTGAACACCCTCTTCCCGTCGGCCGACACCCGTACCTTTGCCCGGGTCGACGTACCCGCGTCGGGGACGTCCGCCCGCCACAGCACCTTCCGGGCGGCGACGTCCACGACCCAGACCGCCGCCTCCGACTTGTGCGCTACCCGGTCAGTCCAGTGCCGCCCGGCCACGACCAGGGTGCGTCCGTCCGGGGTGGCGGCGGCGTCCTCGAAGGCGGCATCCGGGACGGTCAAGTCGCGGGCGTTCGTCCCGGTCGGGACATGCCAGAATCGGAGCAGCCCGCCCTCGGCGACGACGACGGTGTCTGGGTCGGGGGTGAAGAACACCCACTGCCGGCGCCCGGCTTGGCGGAACTGGGTCGTGCCGACCCGGGCGACTACCCCGGGCGCGGGCGGCCCGGGGACCGGCGGCACGGGCTGGGCGGTAGCCGGGGTTGCGGTGGCTGCGGGCGCGGGCGCCGGGTCGTCGCCCAGCGCGAGGACGGTCCCGGCGGCCAGCGCGGCGGCGCACGCGAGCCCCAGGGTCACGCGGGTCGGGAACACGGCGGAACCTCCGCTGCGGGCGAGGGCGACGGCGGTCGGGGTGGCGCCGCTCCCGGGCGGGAGTCGGCGTGCGGCGTTCGCGACCGCCTCTGCGATCCCGGCGGCGAGCCGGGCGGGGGCGGCCGTTGCGGCGAGGAGCGGGGCGGCGAGCGCGGCGGGGAGTTCGACCCCGCGGCGGGTCAGGCGGGCGCGGAGCACCGCCCGGCCGCGGGCGACCCGAGCCTTCACCGCCCGGGCTGTCCACCCGAGCTCGGCTGCCGCCTCGTCCTGGGTCATCCCGTCGTAGTAGCACAGCAGGAGCGGCGCCCGCAGCCCGTCCGGGAGCCGGGCCAGTTCCTCGTCGATCGCGCCGCGGACCTCGGCCCAGGTGACGTCCGCCGCCGGGTCGGGGGCCGGGGCGCGGGCGAGGCGAGCGGGATCCGGGCGGCGCGCGTGCCGTGCGCGCACCTCCCGGCCGAGCCGGTGGGCGACGCCGAACAGCCAGCTCTCGACCGACGCCGCCTTGCGGACCTTGGCGGCGTCGCGGGCGAGTACCAGGAACGTGGCCTGGAACACGTCCTCGGCGTCGGCCTCGGTGCGGGCGGCGCGGCGACACGCAGCCCACACCGCCGGCCCGTGGCGGGCGACGAGTGCGGCGGCGGCCGCCGGGTCGCCGCCCCGGGCCACCCGCTCGAGCAGGGCGGCGTCGGGAGGGTCTGCGGGTGTGGCGGGCCGGGCGGTGCGGCGGACGAGGCCGGCGATCCGGGCGTCGGGCATGGCCGGGCTCCCGCGGGGTCACCGTAGTAGTGGGGGATCGGACGAGTCGGGACACCAGATTTTCCGCCGCCCGCGCGGCGGCGCTCACAGTCGCGTCGCCGGTATCCATTGCCCCAACTAGTTCGGCGACTCCGTTGTCGACGACGGCCGCGCCGCGGTGGGGTCCGCGGGAGCTGCCAAATCCGGCCGCTTTAGCAGCGTGGTCGCGGGTTTCGGTGTTCCGGGCACTTGCCCGGAAGTGCTGGGGTCGGCCTTCGGCTTCGAGGCCGCCGCTCCGCAAGGACGTCCACCGTCGGCACCTCAACGCCGGTCAGCGGGCAGTCGTCGCCGGGCGTCTGATGTCATCCAAGCGTGGGCCTAAATGTAGACATTCCGGCGAATTAAGCCGTGCCGAAGCCGCCGTCCTGCTCGGCGTCAGCGAGGGCACAGTGGCGCACGGTCGCGTTGTCCTTGACCGCGGCACGCCCGATCTGTTCGCCCTAGTAGAGTCCGGGACAGTCGGTAGCTGCACGACACTGCTGGCTCTAGCGGCCGTAGTCATGGAACCAAAGTCAAATACCGATCCGAATCAGATCGCCGTCCTCCTACTCCGTGCGGTCCAGGACGAGCCGCGGCTGGTCGTCTGTGACGGACTGGAAGCCGCCACCGAGTACGACCGCCTTGTCGCGGACGTTGCGGGAGCTCGGGGCCGGGAACTGCTCCCGGAACCGGTCCACCGCCCCCGGGGAAGCCGCCGACAAGTCGGGCGAGTAGCCGTTCGGGTAGCGGTACAAGGTGGGCACGCTGCACAGCAGCCCGTACGCCCTTCTCCCCTCGCGGGCGGTGATCGTGACGTAGAGAGCGCCGATGAGCTTCTGCGGCGAGCCCTCCCACGCGTCGAAGTTCCCGACCCCCGAGAGTGTGACCGCTTCCGTCTCCGACCCGTCCTTCCGGTGGACCTGGAGGACGGCGTTCGGGACGGCGTTCGGGACGGCGTGATGGAAGCCGAGTGCATAGTAGACCCCGACCCCCTGGTTCAGCGACCCGCCCGGGTCGGCCCGCCACAACTCCGGCGTCGGCGGGACGCCGGCCCGGCGCGCGGCGTCGACGCGGACCCATCCGACCGCGGCGGCCGCCCCGACAGTGGCCGCCAGGACGAGGAACGCGAGGTGCTTCAACCGGCGTCGCCACATGCCACGGCTCCGGGGTGTCGTCGCGCAGGCTACCGACAGTAACCCGGCCGGTGGCGAGCGCCAAGGCGCCGCACCCGAAGGGGTAAACATAGGCGGCCCGGAGGAACCCGGGCCGCTGTCAGGTCTTGGCTCGTCGTCACTTCCCCTTGTGCTTCCAGGCGGGTGGCCGGAAGCCGTTTAGCTTCATGCTGGTCCGCCCAACGGTGGCAGTCGTCACAGACCGGTGGCGATCTCCCGAGACTTATCGCGTCTGACATCCGCGGCCGGCGTGGTCGCCTGACCCCGCAGCAGGTTCGCGGGCGGGCCGCCAGGCCCACCCGCGGGGGGCTCGCCCAGCTTTGCGGCGAGCAAGTGGCCGGCGAACCTGGCCATTGCCCCCGCCGCCGACACGAGCCCGGCTACCAAGACGGCGACGACGGCTACCGCCGGAGTCCAGCTGTGGTCGCGGGTAGTCGGGGGAGTCGGCGGGGCCACGACCAGTTGGAGTTCGTTGACCGTCTGGCACACGGAGCAGCTGAACGCCCGCGGCTACCACGCATCGCTCAGGAGGACGGGGGGCGCGCAGAGGTGACAGGTTGGCGTAGTGGGCATGAGCGACGGACGCTGCGGTGCAGAAGCCCGGCTGAGGCTACTGGATCCGGTCACCTGGGGGGAATGCGAATTGCGCAGGGGAGTCCGGGACCGCGGCATCCCGACATTCTCCATGACCGGCGATGCCGATCGCCAGCCGCATCGCTGTGAGTGCGGCGGGGGAGCCGCCAGCAGTACCGCAAGGGGCCGGCGCCCCGAAGCGGCCGCCGCCGGTGCACAGCCGAGCGGCTCGCGCTAAGATTCCGGGGCAGATGGCGATGGGCGGGCTGCGTGGTTAGAGGAGATCGCAGAACGCCTCAACCGTCAATCCAACGTCGCCGATTAGCGA
This sequence comes from bacterium, assembly GCA_017308215.1. GTDB lineage: Bacteria > Planctomycetota > Planctomycetia > Gemmatales > Gemmataceae > Urbifossiella. The sequence goes on from JAFKFQ010000318.1 coordinate 6,981, forward strand.
CCGAAGCGTACCGGGTCGTAGGTCGCGGTGGCCGTGAACAGGGACCGACAAGACGTTGAGGTGGCCCGCGAGACAGGATGTGGTGGCTTCCGCTGATGCGATCAACGGAGAAGCCTGCCTTCTCGAATGCTTTGACCACTTCCCTGCCGCTGACGGCGGGAAGCCTAGGTCGTGTGGACAGTTCTCGGGTGCCGTAACACCACGAGGACGGCGGCCAGGTGGACGAAGGCGAGGTAGCTGGTGTCCAGCTTGTCGTACCGGGTGGCCACCCGACGGTACTGCTTCGCCTTCTGCCAGAACCGCTCGACCAC
>JAFKFQ010000268.1 GCA_017308215.1 bacterium
TCCGGTCCACCTGGTCGTCCATCCGCACCACCCGCCGGGCCTGGCGGGCGTCGAGGTTGACGAACGCGTCGAGCGCCTCGCGGACCATCGCGGTGGTGGTGTCGGTCATGCCGACGAGCTTGTCCGGCAGCGGCACCCCGTCGGCCGCCGGCGGGCCGGCGGAGAGCACGTCCGGGAGCCCGGCCAGGGCGTCGGCCCGCTCGGCGATGTCCACCGCCAGGTCGCCCATCCGCTCGAGGTCGGTGGTGACCATGAACGTGGTGGCGATGCGGCGCAGGTCGGTGGCGACCGGCTGGTGGAGCGCCTGGATCTTCAGGCACTCCTCGTAGATGCCGTTCTCCAGCACGTCGATCGCCTCGTCCCCGGCGATCACCTCGGCGGCGAGCGTGCGGTCGCGCGCCTGGAGCGCTTTCAGCGCCGCGTAGATCGCCTCCTCCACGCGGGCGGCCATGCCGGTCACCCGCCGCTGGAGGTTGTCGAGGTCGCGGGCCAGGTGCTTTCCCATGGGGAGTTTTCAGTTACCAGTTGTCAGTTTTCAGGCGGCGACTCTGACCACGGAAGGCACGGCCGGCAGCTGTCAGGCTGACACCTGCCGGCGGAGAACTGAAAACTCTCAGCCGAACCGGCCTGTGATGTAGTCCTCGGTCTGCTTCTCCCTCGGGTGCGTGAACAACTGCTCGGTCGGGCCGCTCTCGACCAGCCGGCCCTCGTAGAAGAAGGCGGTGGTGTCGGAGACGCGGGCGGCCTGCTGCATGTTGTGCGTCACGATCACGATCGTGTAGTCCCGCTTCAGGTCGAAGATCAGGTCTTCGATCGCCTGCGTACTCTTCGGGTCGAGGGCGCTGGCCGGCTCGTCCATCAGCAGCACTTCCGGGTCGGTGGCGAGTGCCCGGGCGATGCACAGCCGCTGCTGCTGTCCGCCGGACAGCTCCAGCGCGCTGGCGTGGAGTCGGTCCTTCACCTCGTTCCAGAGGGCTGACTGCTTCAGGCACCGCTCGACGAGGTGGTCGAGCCGCGCCCGGTCGCGGACGCCGCTGACCCGCGGGCCGTACCCCACGTTCTCGTAGATCGACTTCGGGAACGGGTTCGACTTCTGGAACACCATGCCCACGCGCCGCCGCAGGTCGACGAGGTTCAGCCCGGCGGAGTAGATGTCGCGGCCCTCGAGCAGGATCTGGCCGGTGAGGCGCGTCCCCTCGATCAGGTCGTTCATCCGGTTGACGCACCGCAACAGGGTGCTCTTGCCGCACCCGCTCGGCCCGATGAACGCGGCCACGGACTTCTCGGGGATGGTGAGCGAAATGTCGAACAGCGCCTGCTTCGGGCCGTACCAGAAGTTGACGTTCTTCACCACGAGCCGGTCCGCCGCCGTCCCCTCGGCCGGGGAGCTGAACCCCGCCTGGGACGACGCCGCGCGCGTCACGATGATGTCCGAGAACAATCGGGTCACGGGCGGCTCCGCCGTGGGGAGGGCAATCGCCGTTAGTTTTACCCCCCGATTGTGAAGAATTCGAGAAGGACGGGCGAAGTGCAGGCGTGATGCGCGTAAGTCGATCGATCATCCGATCGCTGTTTTCACTGCCGCCCGAACGCGCGAACCTCACGAGGGGGCAGTCCGAGGTCAAGTCTCGGTTGGGGCTCGAAAACCGCCGAGTTGCAGCCGGACTCGAAGGGAAACGTGCTGCGGCTGTCCGGCCAGAACACCTGGACGGCTTCTAGGTCGCCCATGCGGTCCGCGCTACCGGATGACCTCGGCGGCTTCCTCGTCCACGCAACCCCGGCTCGTCAGAACAGCTCGCGCACCGGCTCGCCGCCGTTCGGCAGCAGGTTCAGCACGCGGCCGGTCACGTCGGCGTAGGTCGAGTCGAGCGGGATGCCGAAGTGGCGGTACACGGTCGCCGCGAGGTCGCCGGGCGTCACCGGGCGCGCCGCGATCTGCCCGCCCTCGCGGTCGCTGCGGCCGATCACCTGCGCGTGCCGCAGCCCGCCGCCGGCCAGCAGCATCGACATCACGTAAGGCCAGTGATTCCGCCCGTCCGTGCTCCCCTGCGTGCCGAGCTGCGGGGTGCGGCCGAACTCGCCCATCGCCAGGACCAACGTCTGGTCGAGCAGGCCGCGCTGGTCGAGGTCGGCCACGAGCGTGGTGACGAGGTGGTCGAACAGCGGCAGCAGCGGCGTGAGCCCCTTGCGGATGCCGCCGTAGGGCGGGATGTTGTCGCCGTGCGTGTCCCACGTGCCGGACGCGGTGTGATAGCTCAGGTCGAGCGTGACGAACGCGACGCCGGCCTCGACGAGCCGCCGCGCCAGCAGCGCCTGCTGGCACCACAGGTGGCTCCCGTAGCGGTCGCGCACGGCGGCGGGCTCCTGCGCCAGGTCGAGCGCGGCGCGGACGCGGCCGCCGGTGAGCATCTGCACCGCCTGCCGGCCGTACTTGTCGAACCCGTCCATCGCCCCGGTGCGGTCGATGTCGGCGCGGAGGCGGTCGAACCGCCCGAGCAGGGCGCGGCGGTCGGTCATGCGGTCGGCGGGCACGTCGGCGGGGAGTTCGAACATGGCGCCGTCGGTCGTCCGGCCCGTGTCCTTGCCGACGAGGTCGTAAACCGGGAGGCGCGCGGCGGTGTTGGCGAGGAACGGGTCGTACTGGCGGCCGGTGTAGCCGCCGAAGGCGAGGTGGCTGCGCGACCGCATGAACGCGGCGTAGGCGGGCACGTCGGGCCGGTTCGGGCCGCGGAACTTCGCCACCAGCGAGCCGACCGCCGGGTAGTTGCGGGCCTCCGGGTTGGTGCGCGGCTCGGCGAGGAGGTTCGCCGTCTGCATCACCGTGTTCGGCTCGTGGTTGCTGTGCCGGCAGTCCACGGAGCGGATCACGGTGAAGCGGTCGAGCGCCGCCGCGAGTTTCGGCAGGTGCTCGCAGACGAGTACGCCGGGGAGGCGAGTCTGGATCGTGCCGAACGGCCCGCGGTTCTCGGGCGGGCGGTCGGGCTTGGGGTCGAGCGTGTCGATCTGGCTCGGCCCGCCGGCCATCCACAGCAGGATGACCGACTTCGCCCCCGCGGCGCGGCCCTCGTCGCGCGCCCGGAGCAGGTTCGGGAGCGTGAGCGAACCGACGCCGGCGAGCCCGGCCTTGAACAGGTTGCGGCGCGACAGCGTGAGCCCGTCGGTGGCGCCGGCGTGGAGGAAGCGAAAAGCGTGCGGATGGGCGTGTGGCATGGTGGGAGCCCGGGCGGGGAGGGCGTTTTGACTGTACCCGCTGCGCCGGACGGCCGCAACCGCCATCACTCCGCCGCCCACCAGCCGTCGAGCCGCTTCGTGAGCTCGGCCAGCTTCGCCGGCTCGGCGGCGGCGAGGTTCTCGTGCTCGTCCGGGTCGCGGTCCACGCGGTACAGCTCGGGGCGGGCGTTCGGCACCCGCGCCGCGTGCGGGAGGATCAGCTTCCACCCGCCGGCGAGCACCCAGCGGTATTGCAGGTTGGCAGGCGGGCGGCGGATGTCCACCGCGTTGTGCTCGAACACCTCGCCGAACAGCGCCGGTCGGCGCCGCAGCGCGTCCGGGTCGAGCAGGTTCACGCCGCGCATGTCCGCTGTCGGCCGCAGCCCGACCGCCGCCAGGACCGTCGGCGCCAGGTCGATCGACGACACCGGGAGGTCATTGACCGCCGGCGCGATCCGCCCCGGCCAGCGGAGCAGCACCGGCGTGCGCAGCCCGCCGTCGTACTGCGACCGCTTCGACCGCGGCAGGTAGTTCGGCGAGTCGGGGTCTTGCAGCCAGCCGTTGTCGTGCAGGTAGATCACCAGCGTGTCGCGGGCCAGCCCGGTCGCGTCGAGCTCGGCGAGCAGCTCGCCGACCGTCTCGTCGAACCACTCGCACATCGCCCAGTAGCGGGCGACGTGGAGCGACGGCGTCTTGTCCTTGTACTTCGCCAGCAGGCGGTCGGGCGGGTTGTGGGGCGAGTGCGGCATCATCGGCGCGTACCACACGAAGAACGGCTTGCCGTCCTTCTTCGCGCCGGCGAAGAAGTCCCGGACCGGCGCGAGCCCCTGGCGGCCGATCGTGAGGCCGGCGTCGCCGTGGCGGCCGCCCTTGTCCGGGTCGCCGAGCGTCATCCCCTCCGTGAACCCGCCGCACCGGCAGGCGTTCCCCTCCCACCACTTCCCGGTCTGGAGGCTGACGTACCCGCCCGGCGCGAGCAGCCGCGGCAGCGTCGGCGAACGCTCGAACAGGCGCACCATCTCGGCCCGCTGCGCGAGGAAGCCCGGGTCGCGGTTCGCGGCGGCGCCGGTGAGCCCCGCCGGGAGCGGCGGGTCGTTCGAGGTGACGAGGTGCTGGTGTGGGTACAGGCCGGTGATCATCGTCGCCAAACTGGCGCGACACAGGCTGCTGGGCACGTAGCCGCGGTCGAACCGGAGCGACTCCTTCGCCAGCTTGTCGAGGTGCGGCGTGCGGATGTGGGCGTGGCCCATGAACCCGTAGTCGCGCCACCCCTGGTCGTCGCCGACGATGAGGACGACGTTCGGTGCCGCCGCGGCCGGGCCGGCGGCGAGGAGCGCGACGAGGGCGGAGAGGAGGCGTGGCATCGGTTCGAGTCCCGGCGGGTGGCGGTCGCGGCCCGGACATCTTATCCGACCGCTACAGTGTGACTCGCGGGAGTAACGCCCGGCGCGGCGGCCGGTTACACTCTATGCTGTTAGCACGGCGGCCGGAACTCGTCCGCCCGGCACACGCCCACTCCCCGACCCGAGGTAACGCATGCGGAAGCGGACCACCGCCGGGCTCCTCGCCCTTGCGGCCTTCGCCGGCACTCTCACCGCCCAGCCCGCCGACCGTGGCCCGGAGGCGAAGCTCCTCTACGGCCACGATCTGAAGGTCCGGCCCGGCGGTAACCCCGACTGGCCGAAGGCGGCCAAGGTCGGCGTCGAGGTGTTCCAGGACGACACCCTGAAGGCGCTCATCGCCATCACCGAGACGGGCAACCTGGCGGTGGCGCCGGCCGGGCCGGTGGGGGCGGAGAAGACGAGCAAGTGGCACACCGGGCTGGACCTGAAGGTCCGCAAGGTCGGCGAGCCGGAGTTCACCCAGAAGACCAAGGCGTTCGGCGTCGAGGTGTACCGCGACACGGGCACGAACAAGCTCATCTACGCCGGCGAGGGCGGGTGGGTGGCGTTCGCCCCGGCGCCGGGCGGCCTGACCGCCGACAAGGGGCCGAAGTGGCACCACGCCCTCGACCTGAAGGTCCGCCTGCTCGGCGGGGACAACACGTTCGAGTCGGCCAAGAAGATCGGGCTGGAGGTGTACCGCGACGAGAACACCGGCGGGCTGGTCTACATCACCGAGACGGGCGGGCTGGCGGCGACGCCGGCCGGGCCGGGGGCGGCGGACGTGGCGAAGGCGCAGGGGTGGAAGCCGGCGCACGGGCTGATCCTGCGCGTCCGCAAGTCGGACGAGCCGGACTTCACCGACAAGACGAAGCGGGTGCCGGTCGAGGTGGTACTGGACGAGACGACCGGGAACCTGATCTACGCGACCGAGACGGGGTCGATCGCGGTGGCCCCGCCCGGCGTGAAGACGGGCGAGGAGACGCGGCCGTCGTGGGTCGGGGCGATGAACCTGAAGGCCCGCAAGGCGGGTGAGACGGACTTCGCCAAGGCGAAGAAGTACGGCGTCGAGGTGTTCCGCGACAACCGGACCGGACACCTCGTGTTCGTGTCCGAGACCGGTTCGATCGCCGTGCTGCCGAAGCAGTAAGGTCGTGTTTGGTGTTTCGGCTCATCCCATCTGGGCCGAACCACTCATCTCATACACGGTCCGGTTGGACCGTCTGGTCCGGTGAACCGGTGTCTCGCCGATCCCACCGGATCAGACGCCCTCTTCACCCCGAAGGGGTGAGATGAGAGAACCCGGGGCAACGCCCCGGGGAACCACGTCGGCGGCGTTACGGCCGCGTCGTGCCCCTACGGACACCGCGGGCGCGGTTCCCCGGGGCGTTGCCCCGGGCTATCGAATCCCAGGCCGTTGGCCTGAAAACCCGCCCCACCAGACACCCTCAGCCGGATCGTCTATCAGACACGAACACCAACCACCAAACACCACTCAGGCCGGAACCAGATATGTCCCCGCCAGCCGGTCCTGCGGCGCGCGGGACGGGTACGACAGCGCCACCGCGACGTACACCGGTAGCAGCGCCGCGGCGAGGAGCCACAGGGCCACCGCGGCGCCGGCCTGTCTCGGGTGGTACACCTGAATCCATGTCGAGCCGGCCAGCAGCGCCGTAATCGGCAGCCACACCAGGAGTGCCCGCAGCGCGCATTGTCGCCGCGACGCCCGCCGGCCGTCCGCCCGCACCACCGCGATCCCGGTCAGCAGCATCGACGCCCCGCCGCGGAGCACCCCGGCGATGAGCACCCACGCCAGCGGTACCGCCGCCAGGATCACCCACACCGGCCCGGCCTCCGCGCCGCCCGGCGGCACCACCCCGCCCTTCCCCGCCTTGTCCGGCCCCCGCGCCCACAGCAGCACGTCGCGCATGTTCCGCGGGTCGGTTTCCGGCCGCCACTCACCGACCAGCTTCTTCTCGATCCGCTCCAAAGCCGACCTCTGGAACCCGAGCAGCGCCGCCCGACGGGCGGCCGACTCCTCGCCCTTCCGCTCGCGCAGCCGCTCGATCCGGGCCGCCGTCAGCGGGTCGTCCAGCGCCCGGCCGACGCCCTCCATCCGCCGAAGTTGGTTTGCCTGCTCCGGGTCGTTCATCGCCTTCAGCGTCTGGTCGGCCGTGACGGCCTGAACCCCGACCATCATCACCATCACCACGCCGACGACCGCGACGGCAAAGAACATCAGCGCCAGCCCGGCGGACAGCACCGCCGCCTGGAGCCCGAGCTGCGCCGCGCGGATCGACGGCGTCACCTCCGGCGGGTGGGCGTGGGTCGCGGCGAGGTCGCGGTGGAAGTCGTCGAGCGCCCGGTAACCGCCGCGGGTGAACAGCCGGGTCAGCACCGGCATGGCGTGCGGCGGAACCGGCGCCTTTACCGGCTCCAGCACCACGATCCCCTGCTGGTCGCGCGGGCGGCCCTCGAGCGTCAGCGCCGCCACCGCCCGCAACAGCGGGATCGGCTCCGCCCCCGCCGGGGCCGTCACCGGGCCGCCGGGGAAGTCGAGCAACTGCACCCGCCCGTTCGGCTCGACCCACACCTGATCCAGCCCCGCCCGCGCCGGCGCCGTCCCGTCGTGGGCGGAGGCGCGGAACTCGTCCACGAGCTGTTCGAGCAGGAACCGGGCGTCGGGCCACGGGAGCGGGCGGCGCGGGTGGATCGTGTCCGCCAGCGGCGCGCCGACCGGGGCGGCGAACGCGGTCCAGGCGTAGTCCGACCCGGCCCAGCACACCCGCCCGCCGCCGAGCCGCCGCAGCCGCGTCGGGCGTCCGGGGTCGGTGCCGGCGGCGCCCGCGTCCGGGGTCAGCCACAGCACCACGCGCCGGCCCAGCGCCCGGTCCTCGGCCGCCCACACCTCGCCGCCGGTCCCGTCCGCCCACAGCCGGCCGCGAACGGCGTACCCGCCGAGCGTCTGCGGCAGCGGGTTCGACCCGCCCGCCGGCACCAGCGCGTCCAGCGGGTTCGGCTTCGCCGAGACCAGCCGCGGGCGGCGCGTCGGGAACGGCTTCTGGGTGACGTGGCAGCCGCTGACGAGGTCGTGGACGCCGCGGTAGCCGTCCTTCGTGTGCCGCAGTTGGATCAGCAGCAGGGTCAGCACGCCGGCGAACGCCCCGAGCGCGGCCAGCCCGCCGCCGTACTCCCCGGCGACCGCCGGGGCGTGGACGAGAAGCAGGAGGAGCAGGCTGAACACGCCGGCCCGCAGCCACGCCCGGCCGAGCCCCGGCGGGCCGGTCTGCCCGACCCGGCTGACCCGCAGCCCGAGCAGCGCCTTCCCGACCGTGCGCCCGAACAGCCCTTCGAGCGTGGCGAAGTACGCCAGGTCGATCGCGTCCTCGATCGGGTCGATCGGAACCCCGGCGATCTCGACGTGCTCCCACCCGATCAGCTTGCGGACGACCTCGATCGGCAGGGTGACGACGAGCGTCAGCAGGATGGCGTCGAGGAGGAACGCCCCGACCAGCGCCCGCGGCCGGGCCGGCGTCTGGCGCGCCGGGATGAGATCGACCAGCGCCTCGCGGAGTTCTTCGAGTGAGGCCCACCGGCGGCCGGGGTCGCGCTCGAGCCCGGTCATCACGACGCGGTCGAGCGCCGGGCTGACCGCCGGGCAGCGGTCGCGGAGCGGCGTCGCCGGCTCGGTCACCGCCTTCGCCAGCGCCGCCGTCAGGCTCTCGTGGTGGTACGGCGCCTCGCCGCACAGCAGGTAGTAGAGCGTGGCGCAGACCGAGTACACGTCCGAGCCGTAGTCGAGCGGGTCGCCGCGGAGCTGCTCGGGCGACGCGAACAGGACGGTGCCGAGGAACGCGCCGCTCTGCGTCAGGTGCCGGTCGGCCGAGCCGGCCAGCGACTTCGACAGCCCGAAGTCGCCGACCTTCACCCGGTTGTCGGCGGTGAGGAAGCAGTTCGACGGCTTCACGTCGCGGTGGAGCACGCCGAGGCGGTGCGCCTCGGCGAGGCCGTCGATCGCGTCGAGGATGTGCGGCAGGGCGATGTCGGGCGGGAGCGCGCCGGTCTGGTCCACGAGGTCTTTGAGGGTCCGCCCCGGCATCAGCTCCATGACGATGTACGGCCGCCCGGCGTCGGTGTCGGCGGCGAGGACGAACACGCAGCGCGGGTGGGCGATCTGGCTGGCGAGGCGCCCCTCCTGGCGGAACCGCTCGACCGACGTGGGGCTCGACGACAGCCGGCCGGACAGGAGCTTGACGGCGACGCGGGAGCCGGTGTCGGGCGACTCGCCTTCGTAGACGGCGCCCATCCCGCCGGCGCCGATGAACCGCACGAGCCGGTACCCGCCGACGACCGCCGGGGGCGGCTCGGACGCGATCTCGCCGGTCTCGGAGAAGGGGACGAACGACCCGGTGACCATCCCGGCGGGGACCGGGGTGGTGGCGTCGGGGGTGTCGGCGCGGGACCCGAGTTTCTGCCCGCAGTACATGCAAAACGCGGGCGGCCCGCCGGGGTCGGCGGTGGACAGCGTCCGCCGGCAGCGGGGGCAGGTGATGGTCACCGCCGTGGAACCTCCGGCCCGTGGTCGAAGGGGTGTTCGCCGCGAGTCGTGGGAGATTATCGGGACCGGCAGGCGAAACACAAGCACCGTCGCGCAACCCGGGCGCAACAGGCCAGGCAGATGGTCAGGCGGGTGTCAGACATGGTGGCGTTCGGGCCGGCTTCATTGGGTACGGGCAAGGGGCATCTCCCCGAAAGCAACGAGCCGGTCGCAGGAAATTTCGTCGGAGCGATCCGCCGGGCGGAGGGCCGGTGTTTGACCGGTGTCCGGTGCCACGCTACGTTCGCGCGATTGCGGACGCACGGGGTAGCGCAACTTGCGCTTCGAGCGCCGGTCCTGGCTCGACATTTCCCCGAACACCCCCGCGCATTAGCTCGCGCCCGCCGGCGGCGCCACGCCGAGCCGGGCCGCGTGCGGCGCCAGCGCGTCGAGGATGCCGGCGTACAGCTCCACGCCGGCCGCCAGCGCGGACCGCTTCCGCGCCAGCCCGCGCTCGCCGGGGAGGCGCACCGCCTCCACCCCCGGCGCCGGCGCCGCCGCGCGACACGCCTCCGCCAGCCAGCCGGTTTCACGCCGGAACTCGGCCGCGCCGCCGAACGCCGCCGGGTCCGTCGCCTGCACGAACACCGACGCGCCCCAGCGCTCCGGCTTCGCCGACCGGCCGGCCCCGCCGAGCCCCTGCGTCAGCGCCTCCACCAGGAGCGCCAGCCCGTACCCCTTGTGCCCGTGGTCGAGCCCGCCGACCGGTAGCAGCGTCCCCGGCGGCTTCGTCGAGAGGACCGCCGGGTCGTCACTCGGGTGCCCGGCGGCGTCGATCGCCCACGCCCCGGGGAAGCGCCCGCCCTCCTTCGCCAACCGGTTCGCCATGCCGTTCGTGGTGATCGACGCGCTGACGTCGATGAGGATCGGGTCGCCGTCGGTCGGGATGCCGACGGCGAGCGGGTCGGGCGTGAACACCGGCGTGCGCCCGCCGAACGGCGCGACCGTGGCGACGGCCGGGTCGGAACTGGCGATCTGCACGAGGAAGCCGCGGTCGGTGGCGCGCTGCAGGAACGCCGCGAGGCAGCCGATGTGGTGGCTGTTGCGGACCACGACGGTGCCGACGCCGTGCGCCGCGGCGCGGTCGCAGGCGAGATCGACCGCCGCCGCCGCGAGCCACACGCCGGGGAGGCGGCGGCCGTCCCACGTCACGGCGGCGCCGCGGTCGGCGACGACTTCGGGCGCGCCGGTCGGCGTCATGGTGCCGTCGCGCAACTCGGCGAGGTACGCGGGGGCGAGCTGGAGGCCGTGCGTGGTGTGGCCGAGCAAATCCGCCTCGACCAGACCGGCGGCGATGACGTCCGGCTTGTCGCCGTCGCACCCGGCGGCGCGGAACAGGTCGGCGGCGTAGCGGACGAGCTCGGCGGCGGGGTAACGGGGTGAAGGCATCGCATGCTCCGGGAGTGGTCGTGAGTCCATTGTTATGCGCCGGCGGCGTATGACACACAGCGGGCGACGCACGAGGAGGGCACGATGAGGCGGCTGTGGGAGTGGGCGCGGCGGGCGGACGCGTTCGTCCTCGCCGTGGTGCTGGCCGCCGGCGCCGCGGTGTGGGTGTTCCTCGCCGTCGCGGCGAACGTCGCCGAGGGGAGCACCCGCGAGTTCGACGACCGCCTCATCCTCGCGCTGCGCGAGTCCGGCGACCCGGCCGACCCGGTCGGCCCGCGCTGGGTCGAGGAGGGCGCCCGCGACCTGACGGCGCTCGGCGGCTACACGGTGCTGACGCTCCTGGTCGGGGCCGTACTCGGCTACCTGTTGATGGGCCGGCACCGCCCGGCGGCGCTGCTGGTGTTCGCGGCCACGGCCGGCGGCGGGGCGCTGAGCCTGGCGCTGAAGGGCGCCTTCCACCGCCCGCGCCCGGACCTCGTGCCACACCTGTCGTACAGCGCCACGTCGAGCTTCCCGAGCGGGCACTCGATGCTCGCCGCGGTGACGTACCTGACGCTCGGGGCGCTGCTCGCCCGGCTGGTCCGGCCGTGGTGGGCGAAGCTGTACTTCGCGGCCGTGGCGGTGGTGTTCGCCGGGCTGGTCGGGGTGAGCCGGGTGTACCTCGGGGTCCACTACCCGACCGACGTGGCCGCCGGGTGGGCGGCCGGGCTGGCGTGGGCGGCCGGGTGCTGGCTGGCCGCCCGCTACCTGCAAAGCTGCGGGGTGGTGGAGAAGTCGGCGGACTGACGCGGCACCGCGCTTGCACCACTGCTGACGGCCCGAACCCCGTGCGAGGCGCCCCTGTGTCCGGCCCGAGCCAAACCCTCCACGGCAACGCCCCGGACCGGTCGCCGGCCGCGCTCCTGCTGGTGGACGTGATCAACCCGCTGGACTTCCCCGAGGCGGACGAACTCCTCCGCTTCGCCGTCCCCGCCGCCGACCGGCTCGCGGAGCTGAAGCGCGGGGCACGCGCGGCCGGGGTGCCGGTGGTGTACGCGAACGACAACTTCGGCCGGTGGCGGTCGGACCTGTCGGCGGTGGTGGAGCGGTGCGCCGAGCGGGGGTGCAAGGGCCGCCCGCTCGTCGAGCGGCTCCGCCCCGAGAAGGAGGACTACTTCGTCCTGAAGCCGAAGCACTCGGCGTTCTTCTCGACCACCCTCGACACGCTGCTGCGCTACCTGGGGACGCGCGCCGTGGTGCTGGGCGGGTTCGCGGCGGACATCTGCGTACTGTTCACCGCCAACGACGCGTACATGCGCGACCTGAAGCTGGTGGTGCCGGCGGACGGGGTGGCGTCGAACGCGGCGGGGGACCGGGACGCGGCGCTGGCGCTGATGCGCCGGGTGCTGAAGGCGGAGACGCCGGCGGCGGCGGAGGTAGATTTCGCGGCGCTGGCCGGCGGCGGGTGACGGACCTCGCGCTTGTTCCGTCCGGCGGAAGTGGGATAATGGCCGCACCCGCCGGAGGTCCTCTCCATGCTCCTCGTCGGCCGCCAGTCCGCGCGCACGTGCCAGACGATCCACCGCCGCGCGTTCCTCCAGGTGGGGGCGAGTTCGGCGCTCGGGCTGTCGCTCGCCGACCTGCTCCGCGCCCGCCCGCCCGGCGGCACCGGCCACAACCCCGGCGCCGCCCGGGCCGTCATCCTCCTCTGGCTGTGGGGCGGACCGAGCCAGCTCGACACGTTCGACCCCAAGCCGAACGCCCCGCTCGACTACCGCGGCCCGTTCGGCACCATCCCGACACGCATCCCCGGCGTCCGCTTCTGCGAACTCTTCCCGCAGCTCGCCGGCGTGTCGAACCACCTCGCGGTCGTGCGCACGCTCACCACGCCGTCGAACGACCACGGCATCGCCGGCACCATCGGGCTGACCGGCAGCGGCGCCGGCGGCACCGGGCTCGACGGCAAGCCGCTCGGCGGGTCGCCGCGGCCGGCGCTCGGGGCGGTCGTGGCGAAGGCGCGCACGGCCGGGCGCCAGACCGCCACGGCGAACCTCCACCCGTTCTTCGTCGTCGGCGGGAAGCTGCACCAGGGGAAGAAGGCGATCATCGGCGAGGGCGGCGGGCCGCTCGGGGCGGCGTTCGACCCGTTCCGCCTCGTCTACGACCCGGCGGCGGGGACGAAGGTGCCGGCGCTCGAACTCCCGCCCGACCTGACCCCGGAGCGCATGACCGACCGCGCCGCGCTGCTCGCCGGGATGGGCCGCGCCGAGTCGCGGGCGCAGGAGCTCGGCGCCGCCGGCGCGCTCGACGAGTACCGCGCCCGGGCGCTGGCGATGCTCACCAACCCGGCCGCGGCGGCGCTGTTCGACGTGTCGAAGGAGCCCGCCGCGCTCGCCGACCGCTACGGCCGCACGCGGTTCGGCCAGAGCTGCCTGCTGGCGCGACGGCTCGTCGAGGGCGGGGTGCCGTTCGTGCAGGTGAACTGGAGCGACCACGTCGAGGCCGAGGAGGACGCGGGCGACGGCGGGTGGGACCACCACTACCGCAACTTCCAGATCATGCAGGACCGCCACGCCGGCTGGCTCGACCAGGCGTTCGCCGCGCTGGTGACGGACTTGCGCGACCGCGGGCTCCTGGCGAGCACGCTGGTGGTGGCGGTAGGCGAGTTCGGGCGTGAGCCGAAGGTGAACGACAAGGCCGGGCGCGAGCACTGGCCCGGGTGCTACAGCGCGGTGCTGGCCGGCGGCGGCGTGGCCGGCGGGCGCGTCGTCGGCACCAGCGACGCCCGCGCCGCCCGCCCCGCCGACACGCCGCTGACCCCCGCCGACCTGAACGCGACGGTGCAGCATCTGGTGGGGTTGACCAGCGAGCAGGTGGCCGGGCTGGGGCTGACGTCGGTCGGCCGCGTGGTCGAGGAACTGTTCTGATCGCAAGGCGAGAGGGGATCACGATGGCAGCGGGGAAGGTGGCGATTGTCACCGGTGGTGGATCGGGGGTCGGTCGGGCGGCGGTGCTGGCGCTGCACCGCGAGGGGTGGTCGGTCGTCGTCGCCGGGCGGCGGGCCGACGCACTCGCCGAGACGGTCGCCGGTGCGGACCGAATGCTCGCCGTCCCGACCGATGTGACCGACCCGGCGGCTGTCCGCGCCCTCTTCGACCGCACCGTCGCCGCGTTCGGCCGGCTCGACCTGCTGTTCAACAACGCCGGCGCCACCGCTCCGGGTGTGCCGCTGGAAGAACTCACCGTCGAGCAGTGGCGCGCCGCCGTGGACGTGAACCTGACCGGCGTGTTCCTCTGCCTCCAGCAGGCGTTCCGGGTGATGAAGGCGCAGACCCCGCGCGGCGGGCGGGTCATCAACAACGGGTCGATCTCGGCCCACACCCCGCGCCCGAACTCCGCCCCGTACACCTCCACCAAGCACGCCGTCACCGGGCTGACGAAGGCCGCCGCGCTCGACGGCCGGGCGTTCGACATCGCCGTCGGGCAGATCGACATCGGCAACGCGGCGACGGAGATGACCGGGCGGATGGCGGACGGCGTACCGCAGGCGAACGGGACGGTCGCTCCCGAGCCGCGGATGGCCGTTGACGACGTGGCGCGAGCGGTGGTGTACATGGCGAGCCTGCCGCCCGACGCGAACGTGCTGTTCATGACCGTGATGGCGACCAAGATGCCGTTCGTCGGCCGGGGGTGACCCGGCGGGGGTACGGGGGATGCGCCGCCCGCCGCGCCCGGGGCGTTGCCCCGGGCTATTGGATCCCAGGCCTTTGGCCTGATGACTGCCGAATCTGCTCTTCACCCCGAAGGGGTGGGATTCCATAGCCCGGGGCAACGCCCCGGGAACCCCGCACGCAGTGTCCCATTCAACTCACGACGCGCGTCGCGCGTTTCGCGTTCGTGTGAAGGATTTTTCTCTTGTATTACGGCGGTCGTCGCGTACCGTGATGTGACGCTCGCGCGATTCGTAACACGCGCGGCGCCACCGCGGAGCGCTCCCATGACTCGCCGCGTCGCCTTCACGCTGATCGAGCTGCTGGTGGTGATCGCGATCATCGCCATCCTCATCGGGCTCCTCCTGCCCGCCGTGCAGAAGGTTCGTGAGGCGGCGGCGCGGACGAAGTGCTCGAACAACCTCAAGCAGATCGGCCTCGCCGTCCACAACCACGAGGGCGCCCTCGGCTACTTCCCGACCGGCTACTGGCGCAAGACCTGGCCCGTCGACCCGACCAACCCGAAGGGGCACTTCCGCTGGTCGGCGCTGGCACAGCTCACCCCGTACCTCGAACAGACCGCCGTCTACAACGCCCTCGACCTGACGTACCCGCTTTACGGCGGTGGCACCCAGCAACCGGAAGTCATCCCGTTTCCGCCGAACCGCCCGGCCGTCGCCACCGTGGTGCCGACGTTCCTGTGCCCGTCGGACCAGTTCCGGGTCGTGAAGCCCGACCAAGGGCCGTGCAACTACGCGGCGTGCAGCGGCGGCAACCCGAGCGGCGACGCGCTCACCGGCGACGGGCTGTTCACCGGCGTGGACCTCGATGTGGCGAAGAACGCCGGCGTCCGCGTGGTCGGCGTGATGGACGGGCTGAGCAACACGGTGGCGTTCGCCGAGACGACGCTCGGCGCCGGCGACGTGGCCCCGGCCGGCGCGGCCGACGTGCGGCTCTACTACAAGCAGGTGACGGCGCTGTCACAGGCGAACTGCGACTCCAGCACGACCCTCATCACCGACCGCGGGGCGCTGTGGGCGGACGGGGCGTACAACTGCACGCTGCTGAACACCGTGCGGACGCCGAACAGCCCGCAGATGGACTGCGTGCAGCACTCGAACCCGGCGTGGAAGGCGGCGCGGAGCCGCCACACCGGCGGGGCAAACGTGCTGTTCGGCGACGGGTCGGTGCGGTTCGTGCGCGACTCCGTTAACGCCGCCACGTGGCAGGCCGCCGGCACCCGCACCGGCGGCGAGCCGGCGGGCGACTTCTGACTTGGGGACCGTGAGACTTGGGGACAAGAGGCGATGGGAGGGAAGCCTCCCACGGTCCCCCAAGTCCCACGGTCCCCAAATCCCACGGTCCCCAAGTTTCTGGAGCCTCCCCATGCGCTTCCTTGGTGCCCTCGCGCTCGCCGCGCTCGCCACGACCGCGGCGCACGCGCACTTCGTCTTCGTGTACGTGGATGGCGGCGACGCGAAGGTCGTGTTCGGCCACCACGCCGCGCCGGACCCCGACGCCTTCCCGACCCGCGCCGAGAAGACCACCCTCACCGCCCGCGACAGCGCCGGCAAGGAAACGCCACTGGTGCTGGAGAAGGGCGCCGGCAACTTCTTCCGGGCGAAGCTCCCCGCCGCGCCGGTCGTGGTGTACGGCACCACCGAGTCCGGCGTCGCGCAGAAAGGTGACGCGCCGCCGGTCCTCTCCTGGTACTACCCGAAGGTGATCGTCGGCGACCCGTTCGCGGCGAACGTCGCGGCGGGGAAGGTCATGGACATTGTGCCGGTGCGCGACGGTGGGAAGGTCCACTTCCGCGTGTCGGCCGCCGGGAAGGCGCTGCCCGATGTCGAGGTGACGGTCGGCATGGACGGGAAGGAGGAGGCGAAGGCGGAGACGGTGAAGACGGATGCCGCGGGGCTGACGCCGGGGTTCGCCGGGCACGGCCGCTACCTCGTCGCGGCGCGGCGGGTGGAGGCGAAGGCCGGCGAGTTCGGCGGAAAGAGCTACACCGCTGTCCGCCACACGGCGACGCTGGTGTGCGACGTGCCGGGGCGCTGACCCGCGATGGGCTACTACCACCCACTCCGGCGCCCGGCGCCGGGACGACTCTTTTGGGCCGTGATGGCAGTCGCGCTGATGCTCGCCGCGGCGAGCATCGGCTCGCGGCTTCCGTAGCGATGTGTCGACCGATCCCTGTCGGCCCGGGCGAACGGCCGGCGTGAGCCGGCTGGTCGTTGGTACTCGTGCCTTCGCAGACCCGCTCACCCCACGAGCCGCGACCGCCAGGGAGTGGCCGGCGGCCATCGCATACCGCGATCGGCGAGGATGGGTTCCGCAGCCGCTCCCTGGCGGTCGCGGCTCGTGAAGCCACCGATACACTGCCCAAGCACCTGGACCAACGACCAGCCGGCTCACGCCGGCCATTCGCCACGCCGGCGCGCCGGTAAGCTGGGTAAGCAGGTCAGGCGCCGGTCGACGGCGGGTTTGAACGCCTTACGCGCCACCAGGAAGAGACTACCACCGGGCGCCGCCGGCGCCGCGCGTTCGGCGATCGTTTTCCCTACGATTTTCAGTGTATTCGCAGAATTCTGGCGGATCGCCCACGGTCCGGCATCCGCCGTGCGATAGGGTGTGCCGTCCCCAGCAGGAGGCACTGATGACCGCGACGAAGCCGAGCCCGCGCATCACCCCCGACATGACCCCGGCCGAGCGGCGGCGGGCCGTGCGGTCGCTCCTCCGCGAGCTCGCCGCCGTACTCCACGCCACCCGCCGCATCAGCCAGGAAATCCGCTGGCCGGCGCCCGCGCTCGCCGGCGCGTGCTGACCGCCGTCACGGCAGCCGCCGCGCCGCCGAGATGCAGACCGGCGGCCGGAACGCCTGGCCGTCGGCGGGAGAGGTCTGAATCTTCCGCACCACGTCCATCCCCTTGACCACCCGGCCGAACGCGGCGAACCCCTGGCCGTCCGGGTTGCGCTTGCCGCCGAAGTCGAGTTCCGGCTGGGCGCCGACGCACACAAAGAAATCGCCGGTCGCCGTGTCCGGACCGTCCCGGGCCATCGAGACGGCGCCGTCCGTGTGTGACAGCCCGGTGTCCTTCGTCCGCTCCAGCTTGATCGGCGGGAACTCGTTCTTCGCCTTCGCCGGGTTCACACCGGCCTGGATCACCTCGATCTTCACCTTGTTGTCCGGCTGGTTCGTCGGCGTGACGGTGCGGTGGAAGACGCCGCCGTCGTACAACCCGGCGTCGACATAGCGGAGGAAGTTCGCCGCCGTCTTCGGTGCCTTCGGGCTGAGTTCCAGCTCGATGTCGCCGTGCTCGGTGCGGAGTAGCACGCGGACGGGCTTCGCGTCCTGGGCGTGTGCCGCCGGCAGTGCGGCGAGCAAGAGCACGGCGAAAAGAATTCGCATCGACGTTGCCTCGGTGGCGGGGTGGGTTTCGTGGCGGTGCGTCGACCGATCCGTGTCGGCCCCGGCGAACGGCCGGCGTGAGCCGGCTGGTCGTTGGTACAGGCACCCACGCCAACGACCAGCCGGCTCACGCCGGCCGTTCGCCAAGAGCCGCGGCGATGCCGTCGATCCGCGCCACCTCGTCCGGGTCGAGGCGGAAGTCGCGTGCCGCGAGGTCGGCGCGCATGTGCGCCTCGTCCTTCGTGCCCGTCAGCGCCACCATCCCCACGTCGAGCGCGAAGCGGAAGATCACCTCGGCGGCGCCGCGACCGTGCCGCGCGGCGATCCGCGCCACCTCGGGGTGCGTCAGCACCTGCCGGTTCGCGGTGAGCAGCGAGAAGCCCTGGTAGACGATGCCGTTCGCGGCGCAGACCGCCCGCACGGCGCGGTCCCAGCCGCGGACCGCGTAGCACCGGTTCTGCACGAACCGCGGCCGCACCCGCGCCCCCTCGCAGAGGAGGCGCAGCTGGTCGGCGGTGACGTTGCTGACGCCGAGGAGCCGCGCCCGGCCGCGCTGGTGAAGCGCTTCCATCGCGCCCCACGCTTCCCAGTCCGCGCTCCCGAGCCCGTCGCCCCGGCTGGGGCCGTGGAGGACGTAGGAGTCGATGTGGTCCGTACCGAGGTGCCGCAGCGAGCTCTCGAACGACTGCGCCACCTGCGCCGCGACCGGCGCCGCCGGGTCGTAGGGGAGGCGGTGGTCCTGCCCGGGGCGGAACGTGAACTTGGTTTGCAGGAACAGGTCGGCGCGCGTCACCAGCCCGGCGGCGAGCGCCGCCGCGACCGCCTCGCCGACGCCGGCCTCGTGGTAGTGCTTGCGCTGGTTGGCGGTGTCGATGCCGCGGAACCCGGCCCGCAGCGCGAGGCCGGTGAGGCGCGCCGTGTCGTCCTCCTTCCAGGCGGTGCCGTACACGAGCCGCGGCACCCGTACGCCGTCGATCGTCAGCGCGTCGTCGGGCATCTGCCCCTCCGGCTCGTGGCGACGGTTCTGTTGTACCGCGCGCCGGGATTCCGATAGCGTCGCGGTCCGCGCCGGCGTTCAATGGAGGTGCCTCCCACCCACTCGCTTCTCCCGGGCACGCCCATGTACGCTCTGCCGCTGCTCGTCGCCGCCGTCGCCCCCGGCGCCGATGTCGCGCCCGCGCCGCGTCCGGCTGAAGCGTCCCACGTCGAGATCCGCGCCGCCGCTGGAAAGGCGCTCGCGTTCCTCGAAGCGAGTTCGGCCGCGTGGCGTGCCGACAAAAAGTGCGTCACCTGTCATCAGGTGCCGTTCACCATCTGGGCGCTGAACGAGGCGCGGGGCCGCGGGTTCGCCGTGGACGTGAAGAAGCTCGACGACCTGACCGCGTGGGCGTTCGACTTCTGCGCCACCAACGAGCACGAGGGCAAGAAGACCGGCGGGTTCCACCTCACGTCCGTGTTCCTGGTGCTGTCGCAGCGGGGCGCGCCGCGCGCCGATGCGCTGAAGGTGTACCCGTTCTTCGAGACACTGTTCGCCAAGCGACAGCTGGTGAACGGCTCGTGGCGCGAGGGGAACCAGGTCAAGCTCCCCGATGCCACGCGCGAGGCCGACGAGGTGGACACGATGTGGACCCTGCTGGCGCTGCGCGAGCTGGAGCAGCACGACGCCACGCTGCCGCTCGACACGCTCAGGGGGCTGGCGGCGGAGCACGAGAAGGCGCAGGCGTTCCTCAAGGGCGCGAAGGCCGGGCGGCGGATCGACTGGCTCGCGCTGCGGGCGCTGCTCGACCACGAACGCGGCCCGGTGCCGCGGCCGGCGGCGGCGCTGGCCGAGCTGCGGGCGCTCCAGAACGCCGACGGCGGCTGGGGCTACGTCCGCGGTAGCGAGAGTTCCCCGCACACGACCGGTGAGTGCCTGTACGTGCTCACCGCGGCGGGCGCGACGCCGGACGACCCGGCGGTGCGCCGCGCGGTGATGTACTTGTTGCGCACGCAGCGGGCGGACGGGGCGTGGGAGTGTCGCAGCCGGCAGGCGTTCGCTACCCGCCCGGACAAGATGAACGAGGTCACGTCCCACTGGGGCAGCGGCTGGGCGACGATCGGCCTACTCCGCACCCTCCCGCGCGGGTGACGCCGTGCCCGGCAACGCCGGCATCGTCCGCGCCACCGTCACCCACCCCGACACCCAGGCGCAGCGCCTCTCGTGCGTCGTGACCCGGGCTCGTCGTTAGGCCGGGGCGCAAGCCCTGGTGGGTCTGGTACACCGGGGCTTGCGCCCCGGCCTAACGACGAGCCCGAGCGTTATTCCCCCAACCCCCAGTGGTCGGGGAACGTCGTCGCCGGGAACACCGCCCGCGCCTCGGCGAGCAGGTCGCGCCAGCCGGCGGCATCGTACCGGTCGGAGACGTGGAACAGCACCAGCCGGCCGACGCCGGCGGCCGCCGCCAGCTCCGCCGCCGCCACGCCCGTCATGTGCCGCGTCCGTTCGGCCAGGTCGGCGTCGGCCGCGCGGTACTGGCTCTCGCACACCAGCGCCCCCACACCCTTCAACCACTCGGCGACCGGCCCGCGGGTCGCGGCGGTGAGGTGGAAGTCGGTGAGATACGCGACCGACTCGCCCGGCGCGGTGACGAGCAAATCGGCCTGTAGCGCTGCCAGCGACACGTCAGTCCCGCCGACCGCCACCGTCTCGCCCGGCGCCGCGGCCGGGCCGCGGACGCGCTTCAGCCACGGCCCCGGGGCGAGCCCGGCGGCGGCGAGGCGGGCCGGGTCCACGTTCACCCGCGGCGGCTCGCGCACCAGGTACGCGGCCGACGGCGTGCCGTGGTCGAGCAGCCGCGCCTCCACCGCGAACCCGTCACCAACGATCAGCGGGTCCGCCGCTGGCCACTCGTCGCCCGGCGCCGCCGAGGCGAAGGCGTCGGCCAGGTCGAAGAGCGTGGTCGTCACCGCGGTCGCGCCGATGTCGTGGGCGTGCCACCCGACGGGCGTGCCGGCGGCGAGGTTCCACTGAAACCCGCGGAGGCGGTGGTGGAGGATCGCCGCCGTGCCGGGCGGCCCCCAGACGTGGTTCGGCCGGTCGGTGCGGTCGAAGGTGGCGCGGAAGAAGGCGTCGAACCCGGCGACGTGGTCCATGTGGAAATGGCTGAAGAGTACGTGGTCCACCTGCCGCAGTTCGGTGAGGTCGAGCGCATGCGGGCAGCCGTCGCCGCAGTCGAACAGCAGCCGCGTGTTCGCCTGTCCGGTCTCGACTCGCACGAACAGCGCGTTGTCCCGCCCCGGCCCGCCGAGCATCTGGATCGTCAGCGCCATGACCACTCTCCGGTCTGTCCCCACCGTCCGTCACGTCCACGTTCGGAAACAGTCCCACAGCGCGCCGCGGTCGATGTCCGCGAGAATGTGGTCACCGGTCGGGTCGGGCACCGTGCCCCAGCCGCCACCGAGCTTCGTCACCCGGCCGCGCACCCAGACGCCGATCTCCGGGTGCAGGTGGCACACGGCCGCCGTCGGGTCGTGCCACTTCTTCGTCGGGTGGTCCGCGAGGTACAAGTCCATCGCCAGGCGGAACAACTCGGCCGCCGGGTTGTCGGACGGCGGGGGCGGCATGGTGGCGTGCACGGCGGTGTCGTAGAGGAGCGTGTGGCAGACGTTCTTGCCGACGAACCGACGGTCGGCGACCGGCGCGGCGAGCAGCACCGAGGCGCCCTTCCGGTCGCCGTTCAGGTTGAACGTCGGTGCCCACTCCTTCCCCTCGAACTCCGGCAGCCGTACTACCGGCGCGTGCAGGTGGTAGCCGAGAAACCCGCCCTGCATCGTGACCCGCCGCGGCACCCGGGCGTCGGACCGGGCGAGGTAGCGGGCGGTGGACGTGCACGGGCCGATGACGAACAGCTCGGCGTCCCGGTGACGGTCGAGCGCGGCGGCGACCACGTCGTCGCCGGGGCCGTCCGGCGCGACCGCCCGAGGGGCGCCGAACCGGTCGAGGAGGCGGTGGTGGACGCCGCCGGAACTGGGCTTCCGGCCGGTCAGGTGTGACGCCCCGACCGGGATGTCCGCGCCGACCGCCCGCGCGAACAGCCGGGCGACGGCGAGCTGGTCGGGGTCGCCGGGAACGACCGTGATCGCCCGGATGTGCGCCCCTGCGGCCGCCAGGTAGCACAAGGCGAACAGATCGTCCGGGTCGTGTCCGAGGTCGGTCTCGACGATCAGGTCGGGCATGCGGCACCTCGCACCCCGGACACCGTCGCCGGGGCAGCGGTTCGACCGGCCGGCGGATGCGCGCGAAGGAACCACCGCGCCGCCGGATCAAGTAGTATGCGGCACGAACTGACCGGCACCGACCAAGCCGCGACCGTTTGCCTTCTGTCCTCTGCCCGCCGCGCCGCGGTACACTGGCGGCACCCACCCCGCTGCCCGCCGGGCTGTCGCCGTGAACCCGTTCCGCCCGTCACGCCGCGAGCTGATCCACGCCGGTGCCGTCGCGCCGCTCGGCCTGTCGCTCTCCAACCTGATTGCCGCCGGCAGTCCGGCGCGTCGGCCGAAGTCGTGCGTCTTCGTCTACCAGTACGGCGGACTTAGCCAGCTCGACTCGTGGGACCCGAAGCCTACCGCGCCCGCCGAAATCCGCGGGCCGTACCGCCCGATCGCCACCGCGATCCCGGGGTTTCGCGTCGGCGAGCTCATGCCGCGCCTCGCGGCGCTCGCCGACAAGTACGCCGTGATCCGCAGTATGACGCACGGCGAACCGGTCCACGACCGGGCGAACAAGATGCTCCTGGCCGGCACTGCGGCGCCGGCGGCCGACGCACCGGCGTTCGGGTCGGTGGTGGCGAAGCTCCGCCCGGCGGCCGCGGCGGTGCCGCCCTACGTGTGGCTCCAGAAGTTCGGCGGCGGGGCGGCGCCGCCCGACCCGGCGTACCTCACCGGCGGGTTCCTCGGCGCTGCCTTCGCGCCGGTGCTCGTCGGCGTCGGCCACGACGACAACCTCGCCACCCCCGGCTACCGCGTCACCGCGTTCGACGCCGACGCCAGCCTGACCGGCGGCCGCCTCACTTCGCGCCGCGAACTGCTGGAACACCTCGACCGCGGCAACCCGCTCCGCCCGGAACAGCGGCGAGCGTTCGACGTGCTCACCGGGCCGGGGGTGCGGGCGGCGTTCGACCTCGACCGCGAGCCGGCACAGCTTCGCGACCGCTACGGCCGCAACCCGCTCGGGCAGAACCTGCTCCTCGCCCGCCGGCTCGTCGAGGCGGGGACGCGGTTGGTCGGCGTGGTGGCGTGGTGCGGGCTGAAGCCGGGCGAGAAGTTCATGAGCATCGAGACGTGGGACATGCACGGGAACGCCGGCGTCGGCATCTTCGACGACGGGTGGAACGGCCTCGGGTTCGCGCTGCCGCGCTGCGACGCGGCCGTGTCGGCGCTGCTCGAAGACCTGGAGGCGCGCGGCCTCCTCGACGACACGCTGGTGGTGCTGGTCGGCGAGTTCGGGCGGACGCCGCGGGTGACGCCGAGCGGGACGCGGGTGCCGGGCCGCGACCACTGGCCGCGCTGCTACTCGGCGATGCTCGCCGGCGGTGGGGTCCGCGGCGGCGTGGTGTACGGCGCGAGCGACGCCCAGGCCGCCTACGTGAAGGACGCCCCGGTATCGCTGGAAGACTTCACCGCCACGCTGTACGCCGCGCTCGGCATCGACCCGGCGACGCGCCTCAGCCCCGACGGCTTCACCCGCCCCGCCGGCACCGGCACCCCGATCGCCGAACTGCTCACCGGCGCGGCGTGAGCCGTCAGCCGGCGGGCGCCTTCCGGGCCTCGATGTGGGTCTCGCGCATCGCGTTCCCGTCCTTCACGAAGCACGGCGGGTCGCCGTACTTCGTCAGCGTCACCCCGCAGAACCCGGCCGCCTCGACCAGCCCGACGAGGTCGTCCTTCGTCGGCACGAACTCGACCTTCGCCCCCGACCCGGGCAGCGCCGGCGCCGCCACCTCGCGCTCGCCGGTCAGCGCCCGGAGCACGAATCGCCCCGCCGGCTTCAGCGCCCGCCGGGCGTCGGTCAGCACCCGCGCCCGCTCGGCCGCCGCCACCGGCACGTTGAACGACCCGCGCAGCCGCACCACGTCGAGCGAGCCGTCGGCGGCCGGGATGCGCGCCGGCAGGGCGTCGCCGAGCCGGTGCTCCCACACCGCCCCCTCGTCCGCCTTCGGCTCCTCCCGCACCTGCCCCATGCCGCGGTGGTCGATGTCCTCCTCGAGAACGTACATCTCCCACAGCGTCCCGTCCGGGTCGGTCAGCCAGAACTTCGACTGCTTGGCGTAGCAGCACTCCACGCCCTCTTCCCACTTGCACGCCAGCCCCGCGCGCTCCAGTCGGGCTTTCGCCGCGAGCAGGGCCGGCACGCCGGGGACGCGGATGCCGAGGTGGTTGAGCGTGCCGGGGCCGGGCTTGCGGTTCGGCTCCAGCGACAGCACCAGCGGCGGCTCGTCGGGCTCGAACTTGGCGTAGTCGGCCCGCTGCTTTGCCGGCTCCATCCCGAACAGCGTGCGGTAGAACGCCACCGACCGCCCCAGATCGGAGACGTTCAGCGACAGGTGGAAGCGGACGACCTCGGCGGTCGGGAGTGAGAGGCTCAACGGCCGTCCTCCTCGGGGGTGGGGGTGTAGGCGGGCACGGGGACGAACCACACGGCAACGGCCATGACGAGCACGGCCGCGGCCAGGGTGAAGAATACATCGGTGTAGCCGCCCGCCCACCGCCGGCCGACGGCGAACAGGAGCGGCCCGGCGGCCGACGCCAGCACGGTGAGCATCTGCGCCACGCCCTGGATGCGGCCGAGCTCGCGGCGGCCGTATAGCTTCCCCCAGGTGGCGAAGAACAGGAGCGCCACGGCGCCGGACGCGACGCCCATCGCCACCCCGTACAGGTAGACGTGCCACACCTCGGCCGCCCGCGGCAGTCCGGCCAGCGACAGCGCCGTGGTCAGGAGGCACACACCCAAGAGCTTCGAGAGCGGCACGTACCGCGTCAGCCAGCCGAACGCCAGCTTGCTGACGAGCGCGACGACGGTCACCATGGAGAGCACGTCGAAGTACAACTCGCGCGAGAACCCGCGCTCGCGGAAGATGTCCTCGTTGAACAGCGCCACGCCGGCGTAGATCATCCCCCACAGCGAGATGGTGAGGGAGAACGCCCAGAACGCCGGCGTCGCCAGCGCCTGCCCCAGCGTCGCGCCGCCCTCGGGCTCCCGCGCCGGCGCGTTCGGCCGTGCGGCGGGCAGGCGGCTCAGCAGCACCGCCATCGCCGACAACCCGACGAGCGCGACGCCGACCCCGGCCCACACCGTCCGCCAGTCGAACCCGCCGGGGCCGAGCGCCCAGCCGACGCCGCGGATGAGCAGCAAGTGGAACGGGGCCGACAGGATCGAGTACCACGCCATCGCCAGCCCGAGCCGCGCCGCCGGGAACGCCTTCGCCACGACCGTGATACTCACCACCGACAGCGCGCTCTGGCCGAGCCCGCGCGTCAGTACCAGCCCGGCCAGGAACGCCGGCCACGACGCGACGCCGCTCATCCACCACACCGCGGCGCCGAGCAGGATCAGGTTCCCGGCCAGCACCCGGCGCGGGCCGTAGCGGTCGAGCAGCCACCCGACCGGGAGGCAGAACAGCGCCCCGAGCAGCGTGCCCCACAGGTTCAGCGAGGCGTAGAAGACGCGGCCGTCCGGGTCGGCGAGGTTCAGGTCGGCCAGCAGCGGTTCGGTCACCATCCCGAGGCCGTGCGTCCGCCCCGGGTACGTCGCGGCCATCGCCGCGGCGCCGACCAGGATCGTCAGCCAGCCGTATTCGATCTGCCGCCGTAGCCAGCGCGCGCCCGCGCCCGCCGGCACGGGGTGAAGCGTTGCCGTCGCCATGTGGGTCACCGGAAGAACAGGGCGGAACGCTTCTCGACGGGCGCCTTCGCACGCAGCCAGGCGTGGAACTCGCGGTAGTGCTTGTCGTACTGCTGCCCGCCGTCGGACCGGGCGTTGTAGCTGATGAAGTACCCGCGCCGGGACAGCGCGGATGTGTTCGGCGCCGACCGGTGCGGGGTGAAGCACGCGAACACCGCCACGTCGCCCGGGTCGAGCAGCAGCGGCACCGGCTCGGCCGGCAGGTCGCCGAGCTCGACGTAGTGGTGCTGGCCGTCCTTCGCCGACAGGTAGCCGTTCAGGTGGCAGCGCGGGAACACCTCGGTCGCGCCGCTGTCGGCGGTGAACGGGTCGAGCGCGACCAGCACCGTCAGGAAGGTTTCCGGGAACCCGGGCCAGGCGATCCAGTCCTGGTGGAGCGTCGCCCCGGTGGCGCCCGGCGGCTTGTAGATCAGCTTCTCCTTGAACAGCTCGGCCGGCTCGCCGTACAGGTCGTGGAGCGCGTCGAGGATGCGCGGGTCGCGGGTCATCCGCCGCGCGACCGGCGACAGGTCGGCGATCGGGTCGAGCACCTCGAACACCGGCTCGCCGGTGGCGCGGTGCGGCTTGAACCGCACCCGCAGGTTGTCCGGGTGGACGGCGTCGGCGCGCTCGCGCAGCACCCGGTCGGCGTCGGCGGCGAGCGCGGCAATCTCCGCCGGCTCGAACACGTTCCGCAGGACGACGTAGCCTTCCGCCCGGTAGAACGCGACCTGCTCCGCCGTAAGCACGCCGGGCGGGGCGGGGGCATCAGTAGTCACCGAGCACCTCCCCGCCGGCGCGAGTGGCGAGATTCCGCCAGGTGGGGAAGTCGATCGAGTCGCGAACGAACCGGACGCTGCCGTCGCACAGCCACACGTTCACCCCGCCGGTGTGGCGGCTGCGGGCGGTGCTGAGGCCGTGGCCGGTGCTGCGGGTCTGCGGGTCGGTGCCGGTGAAGTTCGCCACGCAGTCCGGGTTCACCTTGTCGTTCGGGCGGTAGTAGTGGTTGTAACTGGTGCAGCGCGGCTCCCCGGCCACCCACGTGTACCCGCGCCGCTGGGCCTTGTTGATGGCGAGCGAACTCCCGCAGTTGGCGTCGTTCGTCTCGGCCCCCGGGTTCACGTACATCGTGTCCGTCTTCAGGTCGGCCTTCGACGAGAGCGTGCCGTTCTCGTCGCCCTCGCCGAGGATGCGCTCGGACGCGCCGACCGTGTTGCTACTGCCGTCCGTGACGTCGGTGATGCGGACCTTCGACTGGGCGAAGAACACGCCGTCGGCGTCGTAGGGGGAGCCGGCCCACCCGGTGCGCCCCTTGGTGGTGCCGGTGCCGAGGCAGAAGGCGTAGTTGGTCGGCCCGAGCGCGACCCCGGGCGGGACGTAGGCGCCGACCGCGACCGGCTGCCCCTTGTCGCTCGGGCACAGGAAGATCGGCACGGTCGTGGTGACCGCGACCTGCGAGTTGATGTAGTACGGCGAGACGAGCTGGTACATCGTCTGCGACAGGTCGATGGCGTTGTAGACGGCGGTCTGCTCGAGGTACGGCGTCATGAGGGAGAGGGTGCCCCACAGGTCGTAGTACTGCGGCGCCCCGCCGATCTGCTGCGCCCGGTACGCCGGCGGCAGGTAGCCCATCGCCGACTCGTAGTTGTGGGCGGCGAGGCCGAGCTGCTTGAGGTGGTTCTGGCACTTCATCCGCGCCGCCGCCTCGCGGACCTTTTGGACGGCGGGAGGAGGAGGCCGATCAGGATCGGGATGATGGCGATCACCACCAGCAACTCGATCAACGTGAACGCCGGGCGGCGCGTCGTCATGGCGGATCTCGCGGGCGGAACGTGACCGGCACCGGGCCGTCGTGCCGGGAGCAGGCGGGAGAGCAGTGGCAATGACACAAGCCCTGGAGTCAAGATGTTAGCGGCGGGCCCGCCGGCCGCCAACAGAATTTCCGCCCGCCGTCCGACCAGTCATCAGGCCGCGGCGAAGTCGGCCAGTAGTTGCGGCACCGCCGTGTCGAACCCGACCACGTCGAGCATCCCGGCGTCGTCCGGGTCGGCGATGCTGAACTCGTTCGACACCATCCCGACCACCACCAGCTTCGCCGCAATACCCGTCCGCTCGCGGTACTGCCGTAGCGCCTGGACCGGGTGAACGTCCCCGTGCCACGTCTCGCTGTCGGTGTAGACGACGAACACGTCCACCTTGAGGCCGCGCTCCAGCGCGTACAGCATCGGCAGGGCGCAGTCGGTCGGTCCCATCGGCAGGTTGCTCACCACGCGCACCGCGTCGTCGAGCCGCTGCCGCGGGCCGATCGGGAGCGGCTCGACGCCGAACTTCGCCCCGCGCCCGGTGAAACCGGTGACGAAGTGGTGCGGCTCGGTCGCGGCCGTGACGAGCGCCATCGCCGCCGCCCCGTCGCGCGGCGTCAGGTTCGGGACGCCGGCGATCTCGCCCCAGCCCATACTCCCCGACACGTCGAGCGCCAGCAGCCAGCGCTTCCCCGTCGGCTCGACGTGCGCGAAGGCGTCGTGGAAGGCGGCGTCGAGCGCGTCGACGATGCGCGGGACCGGCGACCAGGTGTTGGACCGGTCGGCGGGCGCGACGCGCTGGCTGAAGAGGGGCGGCTCCGCCCGGCGCGGGCTGACGCCGGCGGCGTAGGTCCGCAGCGCGGCGAGCAGCGCGACCGGGTGCAGCCGCGACCGGCGCAGGCGGTCGGCGTCGGCGAGCGCGCCGAGCACCGTGTACGTCGCGTCACTCCTCGGCGTGAGCAGGCCGATGCGGGTCATCGTCGCCAGGTTCCGCACCAGCGCGGCGAGCGGCATGTCTTCGAGCAGCGCCGCCCACACCGCCGGCTCGGCCAGCCAGCGCGTCGGCACGCACTCGCGCACCAGCTTGTACTCGCGGATCACGCGCACCACCTCGGCCACACTGGTGGCGCGCTTCGCGGCCTCGAACGCCGCCAGCGGCGCGAGCGGCGAGGTCGGGTCCGCGGCGTCGGGCGGGAGCGGGTCGGGCTTGCCGACCGCCCAGCGCACGGCGGCGACCGCCGGGCCGCTAACCGGAGCGTGACAGAGGCGGAGCAGGTCGCGGTGCGACCACCCGCCGCGGCTCTGGTACTTGCCGAGTTGGTACGCCAGGTCGCGCGGGTCGCGGTCCGCGTACCACGCGCCGACGCCGCGCCGCAGCGCCCGCCCCCAGCCGCGGAACCTCTCGACCGCCTCGACGAACCGGAACAGGTGTGTGCCGGTGCGGCACACCCGCGGCAGGGCCGCCAGCGCCGCGGCGCGCGTGTCCTGCCGGCCCATCCCGGCGGCCAGCGCCAGCGCGAACACGGCCGGGTCGTTCTTCGGCGCGCGGCCGGACGCGCTGATCTCCGCGATACGGGCCACGGCGCGCAGCCCGTCGGCCTCGACGCACCGGCGCACGCCCTCGGCGTTCTTCAGGATCAGTTCGCGCTCGCCGGCGTAATAACTCCCGCCCTCGGCGCCGAGGATCAGGAAGCGGTCGAGCCGCGCCCAGTCGTCCACCGCGAAGGCGAACCCGCCGGTGCTGTTCGGCACCTGCCGGCTCCCGGGGATCGGTTCGGACTGTGGGGTGGTGCGGGTCGAGAAATGGCGGGCGTAATTCACGGACACGGGCGGTCCTCGGCGGGGCGGCGTGAGGGCGGCGGGGTGGGGCGTGTCGCCCTCACCCCGCCGCGCACGGTTGCGGGGGATGAGCCCGCGGAGCCGGCCTTCGCCGGCGGCATCGTGGTCCCGCACCTCCGGGGGATGACGCGCGATAACCTTCGCCTGCGGCTCGCCGGCACCCGGGCCGGTCGAACAAGGGATTGGAGAAGGTGTCACTCTCATCGCACGCCTGATGCCAGCGCCGCGGAGCGCGGCGAGAACGCTCGGCACTTACCCGCCGCCGGCGGCATGAAACCGCTGCCGGGACAGGTACTTCCGTGTTCCGCGAAATTCTCCCAGCGCTCGCCACTTGTTGGTGCTACACCACCCGGCGGGTACAACGGAATTTGTCGCGCCGTCAAATCCGCTGGTACCATCCATGCCCGCCCGTCGGGTTCTCGTGTCGTGGATCGGATACGCCGACTTCCGCGCGCTGGCGGCGACACTGCCGGCGGGTGACCAGGCCGAGGTGCTGCGCGGGCTCAACCCGCCGACGCCGCTCGCCGGGCAGGCCGGGCCGCTCAAGACGCTCCTCGACCGCGAGCGCTTCGACGCCGTCCACCTCTTCACCAGCCACACCGGGCCGCGCAACCGGCTCTACGCCCGCTGGGTCGGCGGGAACCCGACGCTGCACCACCTGAAGGTTCCCAACCCGACGGACTACGAGGACGTGTTCCGCCTCGTGGACGCCGAGTTGGCGAAGGTCGTCGCGCTGCCGCGCGCCGCGGACGTGGAGCTGTGCGTCCACCTCAGCCCCGGCACGCCGACGATGACGGCCGTGTGGGTGCTCCTCGGCAAGAGCAGGTACCAGCCCGCGACCTTCTACCAGACGCACGACGGCCGGGCGTGGGTCACGACGGTCCCGTTCGACCTCGTGGTCGATTACGTCCCGCAGGTGCTGCGCGACGCCGACGCGCGGCTCCAGCAGCTCGCCGCCGAGGGCCCGCAGGACGTGCGCGGGTTCGAGGACGTGGCCGGCGACAGCCGCGGCATCCGCGTCGCGGTCGGCCGGGCGCGGCGGGCCGCGGGGCGCGACGTGTCGGTGCTCGTCCTCGGCGAGAGCGGCACGGGCAAGGAGCTGTTCGCGCGGGCGGTCCACGACGCCAGCCCGCGCCGCGGCGGGCCGTTCGTGGCGGTCAACTGCGCGGCGTTCCCGACGGAGCTACTGGAGAGCGAGCTGTTCGGGCACCGGAAGGGCGCGTTCACCGGCGCCGACCGCGACCGCGCCGGCGCGTTCGCCGCGGCCGACGGCGGCACGCTGTTCCTCGACGAGGTGGGCGAGTGCGACCCCGGGATGCAGGCGAAGTTGCTGCGCGTGCTGGAGCCGCCCGCCGACGGCCCGTGCCGGCGCGTGTTCCGCCGCGTCGGCGACGCCCGCGCGCAGACCGCCGACGTGCGCGTCGTCGCGGCCACGAACCGCGACCTGCTCGCGGCGGTGGCGCGGAACCAGTTCCGCGAAGACCTGTACTACCGCCTCGCGGTCATCACCCTCAAGCTGCCGCCGCTGCGCGACCGCCGCGAGGACGTGCCGGCGGTCGCGCAGCGGCTCCTCGACCGCATCAACCGCGATTTCGCGCGGCAGGAGCCCGGGTTCCGCCCGAAGCGGCTGTCGGCGGCGGCGGTGGCGTTCGTGCGCGGGCAGCCGTGGCCCGGGAACGTCCGCCAACTCTACAACACGCTCGTTCAAGCGGCCGTGATGACCGACGGTGAGGTGATCGACCGCCGCGACGTGGCCGACGCCGTCGCCGAGGTGCCGGGCGCGGGCGTGGTCGATCAGCTCGGCCTGCCGCTCGGCGGCGGGTTCTCGCTGGAGCGGCACCTGGAGGGCATCCAGCGCCACTACCTCCGCCGCGCGCTCGACGAGGCGGGCGGGGTGCAACGGCGGGCGGCGGAGCTGCTCGGCTACCGCAACTACCAGACGCTCGCCGCACAGCTCGACCGCCTCGGCCTCCGCGCCGGGGCGCAATAAGGGAAAATGGGTTTGACCCGGCGCCGGCGGCAGCGGACACTCAACCCTGACCTCCCTCCCAGCGACCCTTCGGCCGGGATCGACCCATGTTCGAGGTCGGCGGCTTCCGCTCGGCGCTCCACGGTTCCGTCTCGCGGCGGGCGTTCCTCACCGCGTCGGCGGTCACGCCGCTCGCCGGCACCGCCGCGGCCCGGCCGGCGGCGCGGGCGCGGTCGGTCATCGTCCTGTGGCTGTGGGGGGCGCCGAGCCACCTCGACACGTTCGACCCCAAGCCGAACGCCCCCGCCGAGGTCCGCGGGCCGTTCGGCACCATCCCCACCCGCACCGCCGGCGTCCGCTTCACCGAACTCTTCCCGAAGACCGCCGCCCGCTCCGACCGCTTCGCGCTGGTCCGCTCGAACGTCAACTTCGACGGCGACCACCTCAAGGCCGGCTCGATCGGCCTCACCGGGATGCTCGAAGGGAAGGACGCCGAGGTGCCGAACTTCGGGTCGGTCGTGGCGCGGCACCGCGGCACCGCCGACCTGCCCGCGTTCCTGGCGATCGGCCGCGGCCACCCGCGCGACGTGGTCGGCCCGATGAAGGGGTACGGCGGCGGCACGTGGGGGCGGAACTTCGACCCGTTCCTCGTCGGCTGCTCGCCCGCCGGCGAGACCGACGTCCCCGCCCTGCGACTGCTCGACGGGCTCTCGCCGGCGGCGCTCGACGACCGCCGCCGGCTCCTCGGCGAGCTCGACCGCCACGCCCGCGACGCCGACAAGTGGGACGCGGCGCGGCGCCGGGCCTACGCGCTGCTGACGGCGCCCGAGGCCCGCGCGGCGCTCGACCTGACCCGCGAGCGCGCCCCCACCCGCGCGGCCTACGGGCACACGTCGTTCGGCCAGTCGTGCCTGCTGGCGCGCCGCCTCGTCGAGGCCGGCGTCCCGTACGTCCAGGTGAACTGGAGCCAGTACGTCGAGGCGATGACGCCGAACTGCGACTTCGGCTGGGACACGCACATCTTCAACTTCGACCTGCTGCCGGACCGCCACGGCCCGGTGTTCGACCGCGTGTACGCCGCGCTGCTCGACGACCTGCGCGACCGCGGGCTGCTCGACACGACGCTGGTGGTGGCGCTGGGCGAGTTCGGGCGCACCCCGCGCATCAACGGCCAGGCCAGCCGCGACCACTGGCCGCAGTGCTACTTCTCGCTGTGGGCCGGGTGCGGCGTCCGCGGCGGCACGGTCGTCGGCGACAGCGACCGGACGGGCGCCGCGCCGCTCACCGAGCCGGTCACGCCGGGGATGGTCGGCGCGACGATCCTGGAACTGGCCGGTGTCGATTCGCAGGCGCGGGCCGAGCTGCGGGTGCTGCCGGGGCAGAGGGTGATCCATGAACTCTTCTGACCCCGTGCGACTCACGACCGACGGCGCGGCGAAGTTCGACCCGGTCGTCCTCGCCAACGGCGACATTGTGTACGGCGTGCTCGAAACGGCGGTCCAGACGCGCCTCCTCCGGTTACGGCCGGGCGCGACGCCCGTTAAGCTCCACCCGGAAGCGACCACGTCGGAGTTCGAGGCGACGTTCACCGCGGACGGGGCGCACTACGCTTTCGTGCAGAGCCGCGGGAACCTGAATCTGAAGCTGGTGATCCGCGAGGCGGCGACGGGGAAGGACGCGGTGTTCGACCCGGGCGGCGGGTTCGCCGGGGTGCGCCGGCCGAGCTTCCACCCGGGCGGCGAGCGCGTGTGCTTCGGCGCCCCGGCGCCGACCGGCCAGGACATCGCCGTC
Source organism: bacterium (assembly GCA_017308215.1). GTDB lineage: Bacteria > Planctomycetota > Planctomycetia > Gemmatales > Gemmataceae > Urbifossiella. Next base: position 32,996 of record JAFKFQ010000268.1, read on the forward strand.
GTCGGCCGCGACGGCCGCGACCGGCGCACGCTCACCGCCGGCGGGATCAACAACTGGCCGGCGTACTCGCCGGACGGCGGGTGGATCGCCTTCTGTTCGAGCCGCGACGGCACGTTCGACCTGTACGTGATGAACGCCGACGGCACCGGGGTGCGGCGCGTGATTGCCCTGGACGGGATGCAGCTGCGGCCGGCGTGGGCGCCGGACGGCCGGCGGCTGGCGTTCACCTGGAACCGCGGCGGGGTGTACGAGGTCCACGCGGTCAACCCCGACGGCACCGGCCTGCGGCCGCTCGCCGCCGCCGCGGAGCGGAGCGACTACCCGGCGTGGACGCCGGACGGCGGCGCGGTGGTGTTCGTCGGCGAGCGCGGCGGGGCGTCCGACCTGTACCGGGTACCGGCGGAATGACGTCACGGCCCGACAGCCGCCCGCGCGACGTTCGCACGGGCGACGCTTGTCAAACCCGCACTCGTGTCCGATCATAGTCGGTTGGTCCAGCGCCGTTACGGGATTCTCGGATGAGTGTCGTGAACGCCACGGAAACCGAGGTCGGTCGGCTGATCGAACAGCTCCACGCCGGCGACCCGGACGCCCTCTCGCGGCTGTACGCCGAGTACGGCGGGGTCGTCCGCGCGGCCGTCCGCCGCCGCCTCCCAGACTCCCTCCGCCAGGAGTACGACTCGCTCGACTTCACCCAGGACGTGTGGGCGTCGATCTGCCGGATGGGGCCGGGCCAGCACCGGTTCGCCACCGCCGACGAGCTCGGCGGGTTCCTTGCCCGGGTGGCGTACAATAAGGTCATCGACGTGTGCCGGCGGAAGGGGACGAACCGGGCCGACGTGACCCGCGAGCAGCCGTTCGGGCGGACGGAGACCGGCGCCGACGTGCCGCTCCCCGGCCGGGAGGCGACGCCGAGCCAGTGGGCCATCGCCGACGAGCGGTGGGCCGCGATCGCCGCCGCGCTGCCGCCGGCGCACGCCGCCGTGATCGCCCGCCTCCGCGAGGGGTACACCCAGGAAGAAGTCGCGGCGATGGCCGGCGTCTCCGACCGGACCGTCCGGCGGATCGTGGACCGGGTGCGCGAACTCTGCGAGGACCGGTCGTGACCGCCGCCCCGGCCGCCGACATCGAAGCCGCCCGCACCCTGGCGAAGCAGCTGAAGCAGCGGTGGCGGCAGGGCGCGGCGCCGGACGCCGCGGCCGCGCTGGCCGACAACCCCGACCTCGCCCGCAACAAGTCCGTCGTCGTCGACCTCGCCTACGAGGAATTCCTCCTCCGCGAGCAGGCCGGCGAGACGCCCGGCCTCGACTCGTTCGCCGACCGGTTCCCGGCGTTCCGCGGCAGCATCCGCGGGGCGCTCGAGGCCCACCGGCTCCTCACCGAGCGGCCCGACCTGCTCGACCCGGCGGCCGGGCCGTGGCCCGCGGCCGGGGAACCGTTCGAGGGGCTGGACCTGCTCGCCGAACTCGGCCGCGGGGCGTTCGGCCAGGCCTACCTGGCGTTCGACCCCGGCACCAACCGGCTGTGCGCGCTGAAGCTGACGACCGGCCGGTCGGCCGAGGCGCGGGTGATCGGCCGGCTCGACCACCCGCACGTCACCGACGTGTACTGGGCGCGAGCCGTCGGCGCCCGGACGGCGGTGTGCATGCCGTTCGTCGGCGTCAGCACCCTCACCGACGTGATCTCCGCCGCCTTCCCGAACCCCGGCGACCCGGCCCCGGCACTCGCCGGCGTGATCCTCCGCGCTGCCGAGTCCGACGACCTGACGGACCGGGCGGTGCGGCGCTCGGCGGCGGTGGTGGCCGGGGGCGAGCCGTACGCGGTCGGGGCGTGCGCGGTGGCCGCGCGGGTCGCCGACGCGGTCGCGTACCTGCACCGCGAGGGCGTGGCCCACGGCGACCTGAAGCCGTCGAACGTGGTGATCGGGCCGGGCGGGGCGCCGCACCTGATCGACTTCAACCTGTCGGCCGACGAGGCCGCGCCCCCGGCGGCGCGCGGGACGCCGGCGTACATGGCTCCCGAGATGCTCGACGCGGCGCTGGCCGGCACGCCGGTGACGGCCGCGCAGACGATGCGGGCGGACCTGTTCTCGCTCGGCGTTTTGGTGTACGAGCTGCTAACCGGCCGGCTGCCGTTCGCCCGGGACGGTAACGGCGGGCTCGCCGCGCTGGCCGCGGCCGCCCGCGCCGGCCGCCCCGAGATGCCCGCCGGGCTCCCGGCGCGGGCGGCCGCGACCCTCTCGGCGTGCCTGTCGGCGGACCCGGCCCGCCGCCCGGCCGACGCCGGCGCGGTGACGGCCGCGCTCGACCGGGTGGTGCTCGCCCACCGCGGCCGCGGCCGGCGCGGCCGGCGGTGGGCCGTCGGGGCCGGGTGCGGCGCACTGCTCGGCCTCGGCGCAACGGCCGCGGTCGTGGCGCTCGGCCGAAACGAGGCCGGCGTGGCGTCAACCGCGGAGGATTACTTCACCCGCGGGTTGGCGTCGCTCGAGGCCGGCGACCTTCGGTCGGCGCGGGCCGACTTCGAGGCCGCCGGGGCGCGCGCCCGCAACCCAAAGTACCCGGCGTACCTCGCGTACACCTTCGCGCTACTCGACGAAAACGTCAAGTCGGCCGAAGCAGCCGAGAAGGCGATCGACGACGGGGGGCGGACGGCGGAAGTGCTCAACAACTACGGCTACGCCCTGTGGTGGCTCGACCGCCAGCCCGACAAGGCCAAGGCCAAGGCCAGGATCGCCGAGGCGCTGGTACTGAATCCCAAGCTGCCCGCGGCGAAGTACAACCGGGCATTGCACGCACTGGACGCCCAGCTCCGGGCCGGGCGCCCGGGTATCGACCGGCTGGCGGTAACGGACATGAGGGACGTACTCGCCGCCGGCCTGCGTTCCCCCGATCTTCACCACCACGCTGCCCAGGTCTTCGCGGTCGGCCGGGACGGTGACCCGGGGTTGGGGGCTGACGCCTTCGCGCAGGTCGAGGCCGCGATCCGCGCGGGGAAGTCGCGCGACCTGGTCGCCAACGACCCCATCCTCACGACCAAGCTCGGCAGGCTACCCGGGTTCGGCAGGGCGACCACTGTACCCCAGGGAACCCCGCCGCCCAACCCTCCGAAGTACCGACTCGTCGAGCCGCGCTTCTGAGCTCGATCCGCCGCCGGCACCGCTTCGGGCGGATTCACACATTTTTTCTGTCCGGTTTCGCACCCCGATCCCGATGGGCAGACTACACCCGGTGGTGACCGGCCCACGGGGCCGCCCGGCCGGGGCGCCCCGCCACCCACCCGTAAACCCCCATGCGCTGGTTCACCAAGGCCCACCGGCCCGGCCGGTCGGGAACCACCCTCCGTGCGCGCCTGTCGCTGGAATCGCTCGACGGCCGGCTCGCCCCCAGCTCGTTTTACGGCGACGTGTCCTCACCGCTGGAGATGACGGCGCGCTCCGGCGGCACGGTGGACGGGCCGCCTCTGGGCGTGGGCGCCCCGCAAATCACCGGGTTTAGAGTGTATCAGACCGCTCCCGGGCAGTTCATGTTCTTCGGCCAAATCGAGGCAACCGACTGCGGCGGCCTGACCGTAACCTTAGGCGGCATCCCGCTACTGGCGGGGCGGACGCGGGGGGGGAAACGTTGGCCCGGTCACCGCCCAGACGGTCGCCGACGGCGTGGCGTCGAACGTGGCGGAACTGTACTTCAACCCGACCGCGTGACCGCCGCCCGCCGGTCCACCCGAATCGCCCGCCCTTGAGGTGTGCGTCTGATGGCTACCCGCAGGTGTGGCGACGACTCCCAGTCGGGGCGGTTGGCGGGGTTCCCGAGGGGGCGGGCCGGGCGCGTCCGGCCCGCCGCCGTGCTCCCGCTCGTGCGGGCGGCGCTGGCCCGCGGCGACGGTCCGCCGGCGGTCGTGGCGTGGGTGCGGCAGCAGGGCGCCGTCCCGCACCCCGGCGACTGGACCGCCGCGGACGAGGCCCGCGCCCGGGCGCTGGCCGACCGGCTCGCCGACCACCTGACCGCCCGCCTCCGGGCCGAGGCGCGGACGCTCCGGGCCGGCTCGACGCTCGGCCCCCCGGGCGGGGACGACCCGTACGGGCTATAATCGCACCCGGACCAGTCGGCGCCCGCCGGCCGCGACAGCAGGACGACCCAGCCGGAGGCGGAAGGCGGTGTTCTTGAAGCGGCATGTCCCCCGGACGAGACCCCCCGTCGCCCCCCGACCGACCACTCGACGGCCCGCCGCGGGGGCCGCCGGATGACCGCGCCCCGCCCCGCCAAAATCCTCGTGGTGGAGGACGACCCGGGCATCGCCGCCCTCGAACGGGCGCGCCTCGAGGAGGCCGGGTATCGGGTCGTCGTCGCCCCCGACGCGGACGATGCGCTGCTCGTCGTCAGCCGCGGCGGGGTGGACCTCGTCCTGCTCGACTACCGCCTCCCCCGCGGGGTGGACGGCCTCGACCTCTACGCCCGAATAAAGGCCATCGGGTTCGACCTTCCGGTCATCCTGGTCACCGGGGCGAGCGACGAGGGGACGGTGATTCGGGCATTTCGGGTCGGGGTCCGGGACTTCGTCACCAAGTCGATCGAGTACCTCGACTACCTCCCCGAGGCGGTCGGTCGGGTGCTCCGCCAGGTCGCGACGGAGCGCCGGCTGGCCGAGTCCGAGGCCCGGCTGGCCGGGGTCATCCAGTCCACGAAGGACGCGGTCATCGTGGTCGAGGCGGACCGGCGGGTGAGCCTGTTCAACCCGGCCGCCGAGCAGATGTTCCGGTGCCCCGCTACCGCCGCGCTCGGCCGCCCGCTCACCCACTTCATCCCGAACGAGGTGGCGGCGGACGAGGGTACCGCCGGGGAGCCATCGCTGACCAATCGCATCCGCCGGGGCACGCGGGGCGTGCGGGCGACCGGCGAGGAGTTCCCGCTGGAGGCGACGGTGTCGCCGGGGAAGGTGGGAAAGGACAAGTTCTACACGGTAGTCGTGCGCGACGTGACCGAGCGGCAGCAGGCCGAGGACGCCCTCCGCCGGAGCGAGGCGATGCTCCGCCGGGCCGAGGCGATGGCCCACGTCGCCGGGTGGACCTACGAGGTGGCGACCGGGGTGTACGTCAGCTCCGAGGAGGGCGCCCGCATCGGCGGCACCGCCCCCGGACCGCACACCGCGGCGGAACTCGCCCCAGCGGTCCACCCGGACGACCGCGCCCGGCTCGAGGCGGCGATGGCCGATGCCCGGGCCGGGGCGCCGTTTGAGATTGAGCACCGGCTGGTCGTCGGCGGGCGGGTGAAGTGGGTGAACGTCCGCGGGGAGCCTGAGGCGGACGCCGGCGGGCGGGTCGTGCGGGTGATCGGCGTGACCCAGGACATCACCGCCCGCCGCCAGCTCGAAGAGCAGGTCCGGCAGGCCCAGAAGATGGAAGCGATCGACCGGCTGGCCGGCGGGGTCGCCCACGACTTCAACAACCTCCTCACCGTCATCAACGGGTACAGCTCCCTGCTCCTCCGGTCGCTCCCGCCGCGCGACCCGGCCCGCGACCTGGCGACCGAGATCCACAAGGCCGGGGAGCGGGCCGCCGAGCTCACCGGCCAGCTCCTGTCGATCGCCCGCCCGGCCGCGACCGAGCCCCAGGTGATCGACCCGAACGCGGTCGTCGCCGAGATGGGGAACCTGCTCCGCCGGCTGGTCGGTGACGGCGTGGCCCTGACCACCCGCCTCGACCCGGCGGTGAGCCGGGTGCGGGCCGACCCGGGGCAGTTCGAGCGGGTGCTGATGAACCTGGCGGCGAACGCCCGCGACGCCATGCCCGGCGGCGGCCGGCTCACGGTCGAGACCCGGGACGCCGAGCTCGGCGAGGACTACGCCCGGGCGCACGCCGGGGTGGAGCCGGGGGCGTACGTGCTGACCGCCGTCACCGACACCGGGGTCGGGATGCCGCCCGAGGTGCAGGCCCGCCTCTTCGAGCCGTTCTTCACCACCAAGAAACCGGGCGCGGGGACCGGGCTCGGGCTGGCGATGGTGTACGGGATCGTCAAGCAGGCCGGCGGGCACCTCGACGTGTACAGCGAGGTCGGGGTGGGGACGGCGTTCAAGGTGTACCTCCCGGCGGTGGTCGGCCCGGCCGCGGCCGGACCGCCGGCCCCGGTCGCCGTCCGCGGCGGGACCGAGGCGGTGCTGCTCGTCGAGGACCAGGAGGACGTGCAGCAGTTCGCCCGGCTGGCGCTCCAGTCGTACGGGTACACGGTGCTGACGGCGGCCGACGGGGCGGAGGCGCTGCGGGTGCTCGACGCCCACCCGGCGGTGGACGTGCTGGTGTCGGACGTGGTGATGCCCGGGATGAGCGGGCCGGAGGTGGCGGCGGCGCTGCGGGCGCGCGACCCGCGGGTGGGGGTGTTGTTCACCAGCGGGTACTCGGACGACGCAATCGACCGCCACGGCCCCGTGCCCGCCGACGCCGCCTTCCTGCAAAAGCCGTACACCCCGCTCGCCCTGGCCCGGACGGTGCGCGACGTGCTCGACCGCCGCCCGCCGGGGTAGCGGCGCCGGGTGGCGCGGCCGCTCCGGCGAGCGCGGGCCGCGCCACCCGGCCGTACCGGTTCCCGGGATTGCCCCGGTTGCCCCGCCGCGGTATCTTCTCACGTCCGCCCACCCCGCACCGCGAGACGACAGCATGACGCGGCCCCCCTCCGCCCGCCGGGTTCCGGCGCCGCACTTCCGTTTGGAGCGGCTCGAAGACCGCGACGTGCCGGCTACGTTCACCTGGGACGGCGGCGGCACCACCGACAACTGGAGCGACGGCGCGAACTGGGCGGGGAACGTCGCCCCCACCGGCTCGGCGGTCACGCTCGACGACCTCGTCTTCCCCGCCGGCGCCGCCCGCCTTGCCAACACCAACGACATCGCCGGCGGGGTGTTCACCTCGATCCAGTTCACCGGCAGCGGGTACACCCTGTCCGGCGGTGCCGGCGTCACGCTGACGCTCGGCACCGCGGCCGTCGCCGGGTTCGTGACCGCCGACGCCGGGACGACCGGCAACACCGTCGCGCTGGCCGTGGCCCTCGGCGCCGCGGCGGGGGCCGATCAGGTCTT
>JAFKFQ010000319.1 GCA_017308215.1 bacterium
GAGAGCAGCCGCCGCCACCTGACCGCGGCGGCGGGGGTCATGGCGGCGTCACTCCTCCTCGCGCTGGTGCTGCGGGCGCGGCTGCCGGCCGAGCCGGGGCCGGCGGCGATCATCTTCCCGTACCTGCTGGTGGCGTTCGGGTTCGCGGTCGGCGTCCCGGTCCGCCGGGCGATCCGCAGCCCGGGGCCGCGCGAGGTGCAGGCGGCGATCAAGCGCTGCGTCCTCGGCCTCGTCGCGCTCGACGCCGTGCTGGCGACCGCGTTCGTCGGCCTGCCGGGGCTGGCGATCCTTTTGCTGTTGCCCCCGGCCCTGGCGCTCGGAAAATGGGTCTACTCCACTTAGGAGTGCAGAACACAGAGTGCAGAGTGCAGAACGCCGGCACTCGCCCCGTCTTCCTGACTCTGCATTCTGCACTCGTTACTCTGCACTCGGAGAGACCATGTCCCAGGACCGCCGTTCCTTCCTGCTCGCCGGAGGCGCCGCCGTGGCCGGACTCGTCACCCCCGAAGGCGCATCTGCGGCGCCGGACGACGACGCGCGGAAGTTCATCGCCGACCACGAAGCGCGGGTCAAGCCGCTGGAGGTCGCCGGCGGGCTGGCGTGGTGGCGGGCGAACATCAGCGGCAGCGCCGAGGACTTCAAGCGGAAGGAGGACGCACAAAACCAGATCGACGCAGTCCTCTCCGACCGCACCACCTTCGGCCGCCTCCGGCCGCTGAAGACGGCGAAAGATGCGGGCCAGATCCAGGACCCGATCCTGGCGCGGCAGATCGAACTCCTCTACCTCCAGTACCTCGAAAAACAGGTCGCCCCGGACCTGCTCCGGCGCATCACCGGTAAGGCGAACGCGGTCGAGCAGCAGTTCAACGTCTTCCGGGCGCGGGTGGACGGCCGCGAGATGCCGGACAGCGACGTGCGCAACGTCCTCAAGAACTCGAACGACTCGGCGCAGCGGCAGGCGGTGTGGGAGGCGAGCAAGCGCGTCGGCGCGGTGGTCGAGAACGACCTGAAGGAGTTGGTGACCCTGCGGAACGAGGCCGCGCGGGCGCTCCAGTTCCCGAACTACCACGCCCTCATGCTCACCATCAACGAGCAGAACGGCGACGAACTCATCCGGCTGTTCGACGAGCTCGACACGCTCACGCGCGAGCCGTTCACCGCGGCGAAGGCGGAGATCGACGAGCGGCTGGCGAAGCGGTACGGGGTGCCGGTGGCGAACCTCCAGGCGTGGCACTACCACGACCCGTTCTTCCAGGAGGCGCCGGCGGTGTTCGAGGCCAACCTCGACGCCCCGTTCGCCCGCGCCGACATCGTCAAGCTCTGCCAGGACTTCTACCGCGGCATCGGGCTGCCGATCGACGACGTCATCGCCCGCAGCGACCTGACCGAGAAGCCCGGCAAGAGCCCGCACGCCTTCTGCACCGACATCGACCGCGAGGGCGACGTGCGGGTGCTCGCCAACATCCAGCCGAACGAGTACTGGACTGGCACGATGCTCCACGAACTCGGGCACTCGGTCTACTCGTCGAAGAACATCCCGAACAAGCTGCCGTACGTCCTGCGGGCGGAGGCGCACATCCTCAGCACCGAGGGCGTGGCGATGCAGTTCGAGCGGTTCAGCAAGTCGCGGCCGTGGCTGGAGAAGATGGGGGTGACGCTGACGGCGCCGAACGTGTACGAGGACGCCGCCGCCCGCACCCAGCGGAACCAGCTCCTCATCTTCAGCCGGTGGTGCCAGGTGATGCTGCGGTTCGAGAAGGGGATGTACGAGAACCCGGCGCAGGACCTGAACAAGCTGTGGTGGGATCTGGTGGAGCGCTACCAGGGGGTGAAGCGGCCGGCGAACCGCAACGCCCCGGACTACGCGAGCAAGATCCACATCTGCTCGGCCCCGGTGTACTACCACAACTACATGATGGGCCAGCTGTTCGCCTCGCAGGTCCACCACGCCATCGCCCGCGACGTCTACAAGGCGGACAACCCGCGGGGCGTGATCTACGTCGGCGACCGCCGCGTCGGCGACTTCATGAAGGAGAAGGTGTTCGCCCCCGGCCGCACGCTCGACTGGAAGGGGCTGACCCGCCACGCCACCGGCGCCGACCTGAACCCGACGGCGTTCGCCCGCGACTTCCAGGCGCGGTAAGGGCGCCGCGGCGCCGGGGTATAATCCCCCGATCGCCCACGCGGGGACGACCCCGCGTTCCAAACCAGAGGACAGACGGCAGAGCGCAGCGAACAGACCGACCAGCAACTGCGTGGTCTGCGCACTGCCTTCTGGTTTCTGCCCTCTTCCTCGGTGGGGACGACCCTGCCCGCACGCGGAGGCGCGTCATGGCATGGGTCGTTCTCTTTCTGGCCGGCCTGTTCGAGATCGGCTGGGCCGTCGGGCTCAAGTACACGAACGGGTTCACGCGGCTCTGGCCGAGCGTCTTCACCGCCGCGTCTATGGTGGTGAGCCTCGGACTGCTCGGCGTGGCCCTGCGCACGCTGCCGCTCGGCACTGCTTACGCGGTGTGGACCGGAGTCGGCGCCGTGGGGACGGTGGTGCTCGGAATCGTGCTGTTCGACGAGCCAGCCACCGCCAGCCGGCTGGCGTGCGCGGGGCTGATCGTCGCCGGTATCGTGGGGCTGAAGCTGTTCGCGCCGGCGTGACCCCGGCGGCCGTCCTGATTTGTTGACCGGGTGAACCGGATCAAGCCGGGTTTGAGATCCAACCACGGCTTGTAATCCGGCTGCATCCGGTCAAGAGCCGCCTTTCCGTTCGCCCTCGACCGCCCGCCACGCGGCGACCTGAAGCTTACGGGCGTCGGCGTCGCTCAGGTCCGCCGCCGCGCCGGACAAGCCCTCGGGGGATTTCCCGTACAGCGTGGCATAGAAGACGCACGCCGAGAGGTACGTCCCCTTCTTCGTCGGGTGGCTCTTGTCGGCCGCGTGCAGGCCGGCGGCCGGGTCGGCCTTCAACACCGCCCGCCACGCCTCGCCCACCGGCGCGACCGCGGCCTTTGTGTCCTTCGCCAGTTCGCGGTACGCCTTCGTGAGTGCGGGCTGAGTGTCCGGCGTGTTCTCGCGCGCCCAGGTGAGGTAGAGCAGTGTCTTCGCGCCGTGCTTCTGCGCCTCCGCGCTCAGCCGCTTGCCGAACTCGGCCATCAGCGCCGGCTCCTGAATCGGGCGCAGGCTCTGCTCCTGAAGGACCACGTAGTCCCACGTCTTCGCCGCCATCTTCTTGACGGCCTTCCCGTCCTTGACGTGCTTCTCGAACGTCCACCCGCCGGACGTCTGGCGGTCGTACTCCAGCGGCCGCTGGTTCCCCGCCTTCGCGAGCGCGGCGACCATCTTGGGCAGGTCGTTCACGTAGGTGTAGCTGTTGCCGACGAACAGCACGCGCAGTGGCGGCGGGTCGTCGGCGCGGGCGGCGCCGACCAACACCGCCGCGGCGGCGAGCGCGAGGAGCCGCGAGCCCAGCGAGCGGAGCGACGGCATGGGAAGTCTCGGGGTGGAAGACATCAGCCCTTGACCGCGCGGACGTACGCCTCGAAGTTCGCCACCTGCGTGCTCTTGTCGCACGCCACGAATAACGACGAGGCGCCCGCCTGAACGCACGCGGGTGCGCAGTCTCCGCTTCGGGTCAAAGGGGGCCAGCGCTCGGTCACAGTGACTCGTACCGGCCCGTCTCGTCTACGACCGTGACGCGTTCCAGATACCAGCGGCCGTCCGCCCACACCAACCTATACTCGAAGTTCACTTCGACCCCGAATTCGTCTTCGTCGTCAACCGCGCACGTCTTGATCAGACAGCGGTCGCCGCGGGGTTTACTAGAGGCGATGGTCTCGAACTTCGGGTGGTGGAGTGAGGGACTGCCGAACACCACGGGCTCACCCGTGAAGCCCGGACGACAGTACTGTTTCAGGAGTGCGCGGTACTCCCGCTCGGCCGCGGTCGTGGCACTTGCGATCGCGGTCCCGGACTCACCCGCCTTATCGAGCCGGGCGTTCGCGGCCGTGTTCCAGCGGTAGTAGTCGTCGACGAATGCCAACACGAGCGCCACGGGGTCTTGCGTCCAGTCCACGGCTCACGCCCCCTTGACCGCGCGGATGTACGCCTCGAAGTTCGCCACCGGCGTGCTCTTATCGACCCCGTGGTTCAGGTTGACGATGTGCCGCGTCCCGCCGCCGGCGGTGACGCACGCCCGCACCGCCGCTTCCACCTGCTCCGGCGTGCCCGTACGCATCACGTGCTCCGGCACGTTCCCCTGGAAGACGAGGTGCGGGTAGTCGCGGCGGGCGGCGGCGAGGTCGTGGCGGGTGCCGAGGCTCACCACCTCGGCGCCGGCGCTCGCCATCTTCTCCAGGTACGGCCCTTCCTTCACGAACAGGATGCGCGGTACGCCCGTTGCGCCCGCCAGGATGCGGGCGTGGTGCGCCTGCGCCCAGGCATCGTACTCGGCGGGTTCGAGCATCCCCGCCCACGAGTCGAAGAGTTGGTACACGTCCGCCCCGTCGGCGACGAGCGTTTTGAGGAAGCCGACGGTCGCCACCGACAGGCGTTCGAGCAGCCCGTCCCACACGGCGGGCTGCTCGGCGGCGAAGCAGCGCGTGGCGACCACGTCCTTGCCGGTGCCGATGCAGTACGTGGCGACGGTGAACGGCGCACCGGCGAACGCGATCACCGGCAGCGCCCCGCCGAGTTCGGCCTTCACGCGTTTCAGGAGCGCGCGGATGTACCCGTAGCTGTCCGGGTGCGGCTCGGGATTGAGCCGCTTCAAGTCGTCGAGCGTGCGAATCGGGCGGTCGGGCGTCGGGCCGGCGCCGGTCTTCAGCGCGAACGGCAGCCCCATCGAGACCGGCAGCGTGGTGATGTCGTAGAAGAGGATGATCGCGTCCACGCCGAACCGGCGCGGGCAGAGCGTGGCCTGGGCGGCGCGTTCGACGTCCTCGTTGAATGAGTAAAAGTCCTGCCCGGCGCGGATGCGCTGGAACTCGGGATCCCACCGCCCGGCCTGCCGCATCGCCCACACCGGCGGGCGCTCCACGGCTTCCCCCCGGGCGGCACGGACGAGCAAGTGGTCGGGCATGATATAGCCCCGGG
>JAFKFQ010000320.1 GCA_017308215.1 bacterium
CGGCGACGGGCAGTCTCACGGCGGGTCCGGGGCGACGGCGGGCACCCCCTATTCTTGACAGTCCGGCCCGAAACACAAGAATGACTAGCGGAAAAAGCCGCTCTGCCCGTCCGCCACCACGCCCCCGCCGGCGACCCATGATGCGTCGAATCCTACTGCTCCTCGCCGCCGCGCCGGCCGGTTGTGCGCGTATCGAGGTGCCGGCCGAGGTCGCCCCGATCGCCACCGCGGTCGCGGCGCGGTACTCGGTCCGCACCGACCTGATGGCGATCGGCGACCTCGGTGCCCCGCCGAAGTGGAACGCCCCCGGCGTCCCCCCGCTCCGCGGCGTCCGCCTCGGCGGGCAGTCGCCCGACCCCGAGTTCGTCAAGCAACTCAAGCCGAAGGTCGGGAAGGCGATCCTCGACCCGCAGGCCGACCTGACGGCGGCGCAGAAGGCGGACCTCGCCCGCCTGCTCGACGCTACGTTCGGTTCGCCCGCCGCGCCGACGGTCCGGGCGGCGTCGGCGGGCGACGCGGCGAAGATCAAGCTCGACGAGCAGTTCACCGAGGGGCGCCCGGCGGGGAAGACGGCGAAGGAGGCGACCGCCGACGCCGTCGCCGAGGCCGCGGCGGCCGCCGCGGCGCTCGGGCTCGACACCGCGGCACTCGCGCGGGGCGGGCTGCTGTACCGCCGCTGGTGCGCGGAGTGTCACGGGCCGACCGGCGCCGGCGACGGCATCCACGCCGTCTTCGCCGGGCCGATGCCGCGCGACTACCGCCGCGGCGTGTTCAAGTTCGTGACCGCGTTCCCGCCCGGCGTGGCGCGCAAGGGCGAACTCGGCAAGCCGCGCAAGGACGACCTCTGCCGTACCATCCGCGACGGCCTCCCCGGGTCGATGATGCCGGCGTTCGCGCACCTCACCGCGGCCGAGGTCGACGACCTGGCGAGCTACGTCATCCACCTCAGCGTCCGCGGCGAGGCCGAGTTCGACTGGATCGCCAAGGTCATCCAGATCACCAAAGACCCGGGCGAGACCGACCCGGATTACAGCGCCGCGCTCGGCGAGCAGATCCTCGCGCAGCGGGTGTTGATCGCACTCGGGAATTGGGGCCGGGCGGACGCGAACGTGATCCCGGTGCCGCCCGAGAACACGCCGGCGCAGGCCGACCGGCTGGCGTCGGCGGCGCGCGGGTTCCGCCTGTTCGCGGGCACCTGTGCGAGCTGCCACCAGGACTACGGCCGTACGCAGCAGTTGAAGTTCGACGTGTGGGGCACGGTGGTGCAGCCGCGGAACCTGACGCTCGGCGTGTACCGGGGCGGTCGTCGCGGCGAGGATCTGTACGCCCGCGTGTACGCCGGCATCTACGCCTCGACGATGCCCGACTCGAAGGCGAAAGCCGGCCCGATGGAGAGCGACCGGCCGGACGGGGTGTGGGACGTGGTCCACTTCCTGCAGGCGCTCGCCGACCCGCGCGAGCGGATGCTGCTCCAGCAGTTCGACGCCGGCGTCAAGCTCGATTAGACGCGGCCGTCATTTCACCCAGTCGATCGGGATCGGAAGGCGCTTCTGCTCGGCCCGCGACAGCGGGCGGCGGGCGGTGGCGTAGGCCCGCGCCCCGTACAACCGCACGAGGTCGCACACGCCGTCGACGCCGATGTTGCGGCCGAGAACCACGTCGAACCGCCAGCCGACCGCCTTCGGGTCCGGGAGCGCGGCCAGTGTGACGAGTTCCCACCGGCCGTCGAGTTCGAGGCACACCTCGGTGCGGCTCACCCGCACGCGCCGCGGGGCGGGCGGCTGCTCGGGCCGGTACTTCCGCCGGACGAGCCGCGACCGGCGCAGCAGCCCGGACCGCGGGCAGACGTACCACTGCGGCGCGTACGAAGTGCGGAGCGAGCGCGTCCTTCCGCCGAAGAACGCGAACCGCGGGTTGGCGTCGACCGGCTCGCCGTCCACCTCGATGACCTGGGTCACGACGTAATCGTCGAGGTGGGTGAGGACGTGCTTCTGCACCACGTTATCGGGGTTCACGCGCTCGCGGATCTCGGCGTGAACCTTGTCCCACGGGCGGCCGACGTTCGAATCGAGGAACCGGCGGAGCGGGCCGAGGTGTTCGTTGAAGTGCTTCGACCGCGGCGTGCGCGCCTTCATCCCCTCGCGCGTCGGCCCGCCGTCGGCGGCGAGTGCCTTCGCGGTCGCCTTGCGGTAGCCCTTCTTCCGGTTGCGGTCGCTGTGGCCGATCCGCGGCCGCTCGACCAGCACCTTCCCCATGTCCGCCCGCATCGCCGACACCTCGGTTGATGGTAGTACGGACGCGGCGGGCGCCGGCAGGTTCGCGCGTCTGGGCCGGGCGCGAGGCGGGCGGTGCGGCCTTTTCGATTGCCCTTACGCGGGTCGCGCCTGTAGCCTGACTTTCACCCTCCCGCTTGGCCGCCGCGCGGCCGCACCCGACTCCGGGAGCCTCCCCGTGTCCGACAGGCCCGCCCCGGAACCCACCGCCTTCGCCCGCTGGGCCGACGCCCTCGGCGGCCCGCCCGGCCCCGAGTGGGAGCGGAAGTGGCAGGAGTTCGTCGCCCACTACGGCCCCCGCATCACCGCCGTGGCCAAGCGGATGGGCGCCGACGCGGAGGAAATCTTCAGCCGCGTCATGGAGAAACTCCGGGTCAAGCTCCCGGGGTTCGCCTGGGACGCCGAGAAGGGGTTCAGCCCGTGGCTGTCGCGGCTCGTCGAGCGCGTCGTGCTCGACTACTTCGCGGAGCGGCGGAAGACGCCCGGCGCCAGCGCCGCCGGCGGAACCGACGCGCGGATGGCGGTCGAAGGCCTGGCCGCGCCGCCGACGCCCACCGACCCCGGCGGGCGGACGGCCGACCCCGAGCACCCGGTCCTGGCCGGGATCGTCGGGGCGTTCGTCGGCGAGGTCGGCGGGCCGCTGCGGACCGCCCTGGTCCCGCAGTGGGAGGCACTCAAGGCGGCGCTGGAGCGAGTCGGGGAGGAGAGCCGTGAGGTCGTGCGGTTGTTCCTCCTGGAGAGCCACACCGCCGCCGAGGTGGCCGCGAAGACGAAGCGGAAGGTGACGGCGGTCCACCAGCAGGTGTATCGGTTCAAGACCATCCTCGCCGAGGAGCTGGAGAAGCGCGCGGCGCCCCAGGACTGACCGCCCATGTCCCCCAACTGGCACCCGTCCGCCAAGGAACTCGTTCGCTGGCTGCGGGGCGAACTCCCCGACACGGAGGCCGGGCGCGTCGTCGACCACGTCGATACCTGCCCCGACTGCCAGGCCGCGCTGGAGGCGGTCAACCGCCCGGCGCCGGCGCCGATCGGCCCGCCGCCGGAGATCCCCGGCTTCACGCTCCTCGACGACGGGAAGCCGATCGGCGCCGGCGGGATGGGCGAGGTGTTCCGGGCGGTCGAGGACGGCATCGGCCGCGAGGTCGCGGTCAAGATCGTCCACCGCTGTCACGCCGCCAACCCGCACCGCTCGCGCCTCGTGTTCCGGTTCGTCGAGGAGGTCCGGCTGCTCGGCCGGATGCAGCACACCGGGGTGCCGCCCGTCTACCGGTTCGGGTTCCTCGGCGACGGGGCCGACCACCCGTACCTCGTCATGCGGCTGATCCCGTGGCCGACGCTGGCCGACGAACTGGCCGCCGACTGGGCGCCGGGGAAGGGGGGGCCGACGCCCGACCGGCTGAACCTGTACCTCGTCTGGTTCGGCCGGGCGTGTGAGGCGGTCGGGTACGCGCACTCCCGCGGCGCCGTCCACCTCGACCTCAAGCCGGCGAACATCAAGGTCCACCCGTCGGGCGAGGTCCAGGTGCTCGACTGGGGGCTCGGCCGCGGGTTCATGGCGACGCCGGACGGGCGGACCCAGTTGTTCACGCCGTCGGCCGCCGAGATCGACATCGGACCCGTCGGCCACACCGCCGAGTACAGCCCGCCCGAGCAAATCCGCGGCGGCCACCCGGACCGCAAGATGCACCCGCGGGCGGACGTGTTCGCGCTCGGGGCGGTGCTGTGCGAGATCCTCACCGGCCGCCCCGCGTTCGCCGGCGCCACCGCCCACGAGAGCTACGACCGGGCGTGGAACGCCGACCTCGCCGACGCGCTCGCCCGCCTCGGCCGGGCCGAGGGCGGTCACCCGCAACTGGTCGCCCTCGCCCGCCGCTGCCTCGCCCCGGAGCCGGAGGGCCGCCCGGAATCGGCGGGGGTCGTCGCGGCCGAGGTGCGGCGGATCATCCTGTCGGCGGAGGACCGGCTGCGCACCACCCGGTGGCGGTTCCGCATGTGGTCGGGGGTAGCCGCCGCCGTCGCCCTCGCCGCCGCGACCGCCGGCGCCGTCGCCTACCGCGAGTCCGAGCACGAGCGGAAGGAGGCGCAGAACAAGCTCCAGGCGTCGGTCGAGAAGGCCCGGGCCGACGACGCGACCCGGGCGCTCGCGGCGACGGAGCGCGGGCGGGTCGAGAGGCAGGCGGAGGGCCACCTGCGGCGCGCCGAGGAGGCGGAGCGCACGACCACCGCCGGCGACTTCGCGCGCCCGGCGGTCCGCGAGGTGATGGCGGTCGGCTGGCGGCTCGCGGCGGAGCAGGCGAAGGCGGCGGACGACGCGATCAGCGGGCAGGCGGTCGACGCCGAACTCGTCGAACGTGTGAAGACGGCGGCGCGCCGGATCGGGTCGGCGCACGCCGCCTTCGCCGCCGACAAGGCGCTGCTCGACGCCCTCGACGTGGCCCGGGTCGCCAAGATGTACCCGCGCGACCCGGACCCGAGCGTGCGCTTCTCCGGGGCGTACTTCTACTCGCGCCGCCGCGCCGACGAGTACCCGGCGGCGCTCCGCCTCGCGCAGCTGTACACAGACTCGTTCGCGGCGCGCGAGAACCTGCTGGCCGCGGTCCGCGCCCGCCGCCCCGAGGTCCGCGCGGCGGTGGTCGCCGCCTTCGACCACTGGTTCCTGCTCGACCGCCGGGACGACCAGCGCTGGATGTTGAAGCTCGCCGACGAGCTGGACGACGACCCCGGTCGGGAGGCGGTACGCAGCGCGCTGCGGGTCGGCAGTGTGAGGGCGCTGCTCGCCGAACAACCCGACCTGCGCGCCGTGGACCGGCGCGGGGCCGACCCCGCCCGCCGGGCGCGACGGGGCGGGGCTGGACGAGGCGGCGGCGCTGCTCGCACCCGTCGCCGAGCGGCAGGCCGCCCGCGGCGACCACCCGGCGGCGTACTGGGTCCACCTGACCCGCGCGTTCTACCTGTGGAACAACAGCCGCCCGCGGCAGGAGGCGGCGTCGAAGGCGATCGAGCACCTGCGCGCCGCCGAGGGGCTGGTGCGCGGCGCGGCCGACGACCGCTCCCCGGCCGGCGCCCTCCGCGCCGCCGCCGGCGGGTTCCGCGCCTACGCCGAGGCGTGCCGGGCGGCCCCGAACGTGGCCGAGGAGCTCGCCGGGCGCGCCACGGCCGAGTACCCCGGGTACTGGCCGGCGTGGCAACTCCAGGTGCTCGTCCGGCTCGACCGCGGCGACGAGGCCGGGGCGCTGGCGGCCGCGCGCGGGTGGCGGCGCGCCCACCAGCAGTCGGTGCTGGCGAAGGGGTACGAGGCGTTCGTCGACGGCCTCACGGCCCCCGCCTCCGGCGAGGCCGCCCGGGCGATCGCCAAGCTGCTTCAGGACCACGACGACCTCTCGGCCGTCGACCGCCTTCAGCTCGACGAGCTGCGCGGGGAACTCCGCGTCGCCGCCCCGCGGCAGCCGCCGGAGTTTGACCCGACTGGCCGCGACGGGGCGCTCCACCCGCACCGCCCGGGCCGGAGCCTGGTGACGGTCGTCGATGCCCGGACTTGCCTCGACCGGGTTCTGGCGCAGACCCTGCCGGCCGCGGGGCTTGCCCCGGCGCAACTGACGTTCCGCCCGTGGGCAGTCGTCCAGGACGACGCCGGTGCGGAACTCGGCCGGGTGGCCGGGGCGGTGTGGACGGTCCCGAAGCAGGCGGGGGTGGGCTACGACGTGGAGGCCGACATCGCCCCGTGGGCGACGGGCGTGCAGTTCGGGTACGTGCGGGTGAAGGCGGCGGCGGGTCGGCTGCCGCTTGCCGCCGAGGAGGCCGACCGTCACGCCGATCTCCCCGCCGCCGGGCCGCGGGGTGGACTGTACCATCTCTACCGGGCACGGCTCCACTCCGCCGCGGCCGACTGGGCGGACGAGCCCGGTCCGGCGCGCGAGCACCGGAACCGGGCGGCGGCGGCGCTGGCCGCGGCGGTCCGGGCCGACGCCCGCCTCGCCGTGCCGGCAGCGGCCATCCGGGCCGAGGCCGATCGGTCGGAACTGGAGACCCTCGCGGCCGACCTCCGCGGGGCAGGGCGGGACACC
>JAFKFQ010000321.1 GCA_017308215.1 bacterium
TGACCGTCCCGCCGACCGGCGTGTCCTCGTCGGTGGCGACCGACTGGCCGGCGGCGACCGGGACGTCGTTCACCGAGCGGACCGTGATCGACACGGTCGCCACGTTCGAGTCCGCCGTGCCGTCGTTCGCCTTGAACGTGAAGCTGTCGGACCCGTGGAAGTTGGCGTTCGGGGTGTACGTGAACGCCCCGGTCGCCGGGTTGAACGCCAGCGTGCCGTGCGCCGGGCTGGCGACGACCGCGAACGTCAGCGTCGGGTTGTCGGTGTCGGTCGCGGTGACCGTCCCGCTCACCGGCGTGTCCTCGGCGGTGGCGGCCGACTGGCCGGCCGCGACCGGGGCGCCGTTCACCGGCCGCACCGTCACCGTCACCGTGGCGACGCTGCTGTCGGCGGTGCCGTCGTTCGCCTTGAACGTGAAGCTGTCGGTGCCGTTGAAGCTCGCGTTCGGTGTGTACGTGAACGCGCCGGTCGTGGGGTTGACGGTCAGCGTCCCGTTCGCCGGGTTGGTGACGACCGCGAACGTCAGCGCTTGGCCGTCCACGTCGGTCGCGGCCAGTTGGCCGCCGACCGGGGCGTCCTCGTCGGTCGAGACCGCCTGACCCTGGGCGACGGGGACGTCGTTCACGGCAGTGACGGTGATCGACACGGTGGCGGTGTTGCTGTCGGCGGTGCCGTCGTTCGCCTTGAACGTGAAGCTATCGGTGCCGTTGAAGTTGGCGTTCGGGGTGTAGGTGAACGCGCCGGTCGCCGGGTTGAGGGTCAGCGTGCCGTGCGCCGGGCCGGTCGCCACGGCGTAGGTGAGGGCGGTGCCGTCGATGTCGGTCGCGGTGACCGTCCCGCCGACCGACGTGTCCTCGTCCGTGGTGACCGACTGCCCCGCGGCGACCGGGACGTCGTTCACCGAGCGGACCGTGATCGACACGGTCGCCACGTTCGAGTCCGCCGTGCCGTCGTTCGCCTTGAACGTGAAGCTGTCGGACCCGTGGAAGTTGGCGTTCGGGGTGTACGTGAACGCTCGCCGGCCCGCCGACGACCGCGAACGTCAGCGCCGGGCTGTCGACGTCGGTCGCGGTCAGTTGGCCGCCGACCGCGGCGTCCTCGTCGGTCGAGACCGCTTGACCCTGGGCGACGGGGGTATCGTTCACCGGGGTGACGGCGATCGACACGGTGGCGGTGTTGCTGTTCGCCTCGCCGTCGCTGGCGCGGAACGTGAAGGTGTCGGACCCGGCGAAGTTGGCGTTCGGGGTGTAGGTGAAGGCACCGCTCGCCGGGTTGAGGGTCAGCGTGCCGTTGGCCGGGTTGGCGACGACGGCGAACGTCAGCGTCGGGTTGTCGACGTCCGTCGCGGTGACCGTCCCGCCGATCGGCGTGTCCTCGGTCGTGGTGACCGACTGGCCCGCCGCGACCGGGGCGTCATTCACCGGGCGGACCGTGACGAACACGATGGCAACGTTCGAGTCCGCCGTGCCGTCGTTCACCTTGAAGGTGAAGCTCACGGTGCCGTGGAAGTCCGGCGGCGGGGTGTACGTGAACGCCCCGGTCGCGGCGTTCGTGACCTGCACGGTCCCCTGCGCCGGCTGCGAGACGACGGAGTAGGTCAGCGGGTCGCCGTCGGCGTCGGACGCCCGGAGGGTGTCGTTGAGCGGCGTGTCCTCGTTGGTGACGTACTGGAAGAGGGAGGCCACGGGCGGGTCGTTGACCGGGGTCACCGTGATCGTCACCGTGGTGACGCCGCCGTCGGCGCGCCCGTCGTTGGCCCGGTAGGTGAAGGTGTCGGTGCCGTGGAAGTTCGGGTCCGGCGTGTAGGAGAAGGTGCCGTCGCCCTTGAACGCGAGGGTGCCGTGGCTCGGCCCGCCGACCAGCGTGGCGGCGGGGAGCAGGTCGCCCTCCACGTCGGTGTCGTTCGCCAGCACCCCGCCGCCGGCGCCGAACGTCGAGTTGAACACCACCCAGCCGACCAGCGCCGGCGGCTCCCCCTCGTTGTGCTGCTCGAACGCGGCGGCGAAACTCACCACCGTGTTGCCCGGGCCGCGGACCACGTCGTACACGGTGAACCGGCCGGTGAGCGTGTTCGCCCCGCGGCCGTTCCCCGACACGTCGAGCCCCGGGCGGCCGGCGGCCTGGAACGGGAAGCGCTGGGCGTCGAGGTACGTCCCCGGCGTCAGCAGCGCGTCGTTCGGCGCCGCGAACTCGAGGGTCCAGAACTCGCCGAGGGCCGGCGGGTCCACGTCGAGGCTCACGCCGTTGTCGAAGTTCGTGCCGATGCTAAACGCCGCGGTGCCGGGGACGAAGTCGTAGGTCAGCCCCTGGCCGACGAAGTCGCCCGGCTCGCTCACCATCCGCAGCCGCGTGACCGGCCCGGCGGAGACCGTGAGCACGCCGTCCTCGGCGACGGTGTAGGCGTCGGCGGCGCCGACCGGCGCGTCGTTCACCGGGGTGACGGTGATCCGCACACCGCCGAGGTTGGACGCCCCGCTCGGGTCGGCCGCGCGGTAGACGAACTCCGCGACCCCGCTGAAGTCCGCGGCCGGCGTGAAGGTGAACGCCCCGTTCGCGGCGAGCGACAGGGTGCCGTTGCTCGGCCCGGCCTCCAGCGTGAACGTGACCGGGTCGCCCTCCGGGTCGGTGGCCGCCAACTGCCCGGAGACCGGCGTGTCCTCCGGCGTCGTCAGCTCCCGGATCACCGGCGACGGGAACGGCGCGTCGTTCACCGGGGTGACGGTGATCGTGACGGTGGCGGTGTTCGAGTCGGCGCTGCCGTCGCGCGCCTTGTAGGTGAACGTGTCGGTGCCGCTGAAGTTGAACCGCGGCCGGTAGGTGAAGGCGCCCGTCGCGGCGTTGGTGATCGTCACCGTCCCGTTCGCCGGCTGGGCGACGACCGAGTAGGTGAGCGCGGCGCCGTCCACGTCGGTGGCGGCGAGCGTGCCGGCGAGGCCCGGCGGCACCGGGTCCTCGGCGGTCGTGAACGCCCGGTCCTGGGCGACCGGGGCGTCGTTCACGGCGGCAACGGTGATCGACACCGTGGCGACGTTCGAGTCGGCGAGGCCGTCGCTCGCCTTGAAGGTGAAACTGTCGCTGCCGAAGTAGTTGGCGTTCGGGGTGTACGTGAACGCCCCGGTCGCCGGGTTGAGCGTCAGCGTGCCGTTGGCCGGGCCGGCGACCACGACGTAGGTGAGGGCGGCGCCGTCGGGGTCGGTGGCGACGACGGTCCCGGTCTTGGGCGTGTCCTCCGCCGTGGAGACCGATTGGTTCTGGGCCGTCGGCGGCTGGTTCACCGCGTCGTTATCCAGCACGTCGAGCGCGTCGGCCGCCGACAGGGGGAACGTCTGCGCCCCCAGGTGGAACCGGGCCACGCGGAAGTCGTCCCCCCAGCCGGTGAGCGCCAGCAGCTTGCCGTCGTCTTGCAGCACCAGGTCGGTGATCGCGTCCGGGGTGTACGTGGTCACGATCGACTGGCGGAAGATCCCGTCGCCGTCGAAGGTCGGGTCCGGGGCGCCGGCCTCGGTGAACCGCACCATGGCCGAGTCGGTGATGTCGGCGGTCAGGAAGCGGAGGAAGCCGCCGAGGATCACCTTGCCGTCCTGCTGGACGACCAGCCCGTTCGCCAGTTCGCTGCCGCCCGCGTCGACGACCGCGGTCCCGTCGCCGGCGAACGAGGCGTCCGGGGTGCCGTTCGGCAGGAGCCGCCCGGCTGCGAAGTCCCCGGGGGTCGAGTTCCCGTTCACGAAGTTGAACACGTCGGCGCCGACGACGATCCGGCCCTGGGCGTCCACCTCCATCCCCGCGACCGCCGAGCCGTCACGCCCGAAGCTGAGGGTGGCGATGCCGTTCGTGCCGAACGAGGCGACCCGCCCGACGCCGTTGGGCTGGACCTTGGCGACGAACACCGGGCCGTTGAACGACCCGCCCACCAGGAACGTCCCGTCGGCTAGTACCTCGACCTCCTCCGCCCACCCCCCGAGGTTCAGGGCGGTCAGGCCGTTGTTGTTGCCGAACGTGGTGTCGAACGTGCCGTTCGGGTTGAGCTGGGCCACGACGCTCAGGACCGTCCCGTTCTGGCCGAGGCCGAGGAGGATGCGGCCGTCCGGGCGGACGTCGACGTCGGTGACCCAGAGGTTTTGCATCGCGCCCGCGATGTCCGCCCGCCCGTCGCCCCCGAAGGCCGTGTCGAGCGTCCCGTCCTGGTTGTACCGGACCAGAACCGGCGCCGCGCCCCCCGCCGCGGACACCTTGCCGCCGACCAGAATGTCCCCGTCGGGTAGGACGACGATCTTGTGCGGGACGGGAAAACTCCCCCCGAGGCCGATCGTGTTGACGAGCCCGCCGCCGAAGGACGTGTCGAGCGTCCCGTTCGGGTGGAACCGCTGGACGTGCCAGCCGTCGCTGGCCGGGTTTTCCGACGCCACGATCGCCTTCCCGTCCGGCTGGACCGCGATCGCCTGGACCGGCGGCTGGACGGACATGTCCAACCGCGTCGGCGCCAGCCCGTTGGTGCCGTAGGAGAGGTCGAGGCCGAACGGCTGCCCCTGGGTGACGGTCGCGGTCGCGGTGATCGTCACCGTCTGCGTGCCGTCGACGACCGCGTCGTCCACCGCGCTGATGGAGAAGCCCACCTCCTGTTGCCCGACCTGGAAGGTGACGGTGGGGGGGACTGTCGCCTCGGTCGGGTCACTGCTGGTCAGGTTGACGGTCAGCGCCTGCGACAGGTCGCCGGTGCGGTTCAGCAG
Organism: bacterium; assembly: GCA_017308215.1. Classification (GTDB taxonomy): domain Bacteria; phylum Planctomycetota; class Planctomycetia; order Gemmatales; family Gemmataceae; genus Urbifossiella. The sequence continues at coordinate 4,728 of JAFKFQ010000321.1, forward strand.
CGCGCCGACGGAGTTCGGACCGGCGGCCTCGGATACCGCGACGGTGGGGATGGTGAGCGTCAGGGTGGCCGGGACCGACCGGTCCTCGAGCGCTTCGGCCGACAGGCGCGGCGCGCGGCGCAGTCCCCGAGACTCGTTCGATCGTGACCCGAATATCTGACGGAGGTACTTCGACCAGACGGGGCGACGCATGGCGACACTCACGAATGAGAGGGGGGAGGAATGTCCCGACCGCGAGCCGGTGTCGGGTGTATGTCCCAATATCGCTGCGTCAGGGTATCCACTCGCCCGGATTCATGCAACGTCCGATAGTCGCGGTTGTGACAGAAACCTCGGAGAAGTGGTTTTCGTTGCGACATGAACCGGGGCCGGGACCGCCACGCCGCCCCGTAAGTCGTGAGGCCCGTTCCGATTCCGTTGCCAGAACTCGCGGCCGGCGCAGGAGCTGAGCGAAGGCGAGGCGGAACCCGAATGGCCCGCGGGTCGGCCGGCGTGAGCCAAGCCCTGTGAGGGGCTGGGGGGCTTCGGCTCGGGGTTTCGTAGGTCGGGTCGAGTCTTCGAGACCCGACACCGCGGCACGACGGGCGAAGACCCGGGTGGGGAACGAGAACCCGCGCGGGTTCTCGTTCCCCACCCGGGCCACACACTCGCGGCGATTTTCGAGCGTGGGCGTGTAACATCCCGCCCGGTTCTCCCGGGTGCGAGACCAGGCGGCTGGCGGCCTACTTCTTCGCCCGCTCCAGATGAAGCAGGACGGTACTCTCCCCCTCCTTCGACTCGAACCCGCCCGGCCGGCCGCCTCCTGGGTGCGAAACGTGCAGCGTCAACTTGTCCCCGTCCAGCCGGTACACCCCCCGGGATACCTTCCCCTTCTCGTTCTCCGGACCCACCAGGATGGTGCAGTCGATCTCCCTCGGGGTCTTCGTCGGGTCGACCGCCCACGCCACCTCGAACCCCGCGAACCGCATCTTGTCCCCGTCGAACGTCATCTTCTGCCCGACGATCTGGTCCCGGTCGGGCGGATCCTGGCCGTTCTTCTTGGCCGCCGTCACGACCCACACGCCCTGCAGCCGGTCCTTGTCCGGCTGCTTGTCCTGGGCGGCTGCCGGGCGATACCCGACGACCGCCGCCCCGATCCCGACGGCGGCCACCACGGCCGCCGCCACCCCGACCCGAAGCACTTTCGC
>JAFKFQ010000322.1 GCA_017308215.1 bacterium
GCAGCTCGGGCGCGGCGCGATGGGGGTCGTGTTCCGCGCCTATGAGCCGAGCCTCGACCGCGAGGTCGCGGTGAAGGTACTCGCCCCGGAACTCGCCGCCGACCCAGCCGCGCGGCAGCGGTTCGCGCGGGAGGCACGGGTCGCGGCGGCCATCCGGCACGACAACGCCGTCGCCGTGTATGCCGTGCGCGAACAGGGCGGGGTCACCTACCTGGCGATGGAGCTCGTGGAGGGCGGCAGCCTCCAGGACCGCTTAGACGCGGGTGGCGCGCTGCCGGTGGCGGACGTGGTGCGGGTCGCCGCCGAGGTCGCGGCGGGGCTGGCCGCGGCGCACGCCAAGGGGATCGTCCACCGCGACATCAAGCCGGCCAACATCCTCCTCGACCACCACACCGGGCGGGCGAAGATCACCGACTTCGGCCTCGCCCGCGTCGCCGACGACGCCAACGCCAGCCGCGACGGCGGGCTGAAGGGGACGCCGCTGTACATGGCCCCCGAGGTGTTCAACGGCGAGCCGGCCACGGCGCGGAGCGACCTGTACAGCCTCGGGGCGATGCTCTACGCGCTGGCGACCGGCCGCACGCCGTTCGTCGGCACCTCGCTCGTCGCGGTCCTCCGGGCGGTCCTCGACACGGCCCCGGTCGCCCCGTGCACGATCCGCCCGGAAGTCCCCGGGTGGCTGGAGGCGATCATCCTGCAACTTCTGGCGAAGCGCCCCGCCGACCGGTTCGCGTCGGCCGACAAGCTGCTCCAGGCGATCCACAAGGCTGCGGCACGGACTTGACTTCGAGGGGCGGGGAGCCGAAGCTAATGCTTAGCCTCCCCGCCCGCCTCCGCTTCCGGGTCGTCCGTCCGATGCAGGTTAGCCTCAACTCCCGCGACCGCCGCGCGCTCCCGGCTTGCCTCTTGGCTGTAGTCGCGCTCGTCTCCTCCCCCGCGCTCGCGCCCGCCCAAGACCAGAAGTCCGGCGAGCAGTTGTACAAGCAGCACTGCGTTCGCTGTCACGCCGCCGACGGACAGGGGGCGAAGAAAACGATCGCCCCGCTGGCCGGCGAGAAGTCGGTCGCGCAGCTGGCGAAGGTCATCGACGACACGATGCCGGAGGACGACCCGGACAAGCTGAACGCCGAGGAGTCGGCTCGCGTCGCGGCGTACATGTACGAGGCGTTCTACTCGCCGACTGCACAGGCCCGCGTCCGCCCCGCCCGCATCGACCTCGCCCGCCTCACCGTCGGCCAGTACCGCTACGCGGTTGCCGACGTGGTCGGGTCGTTCCGCCCGGCGCCGAAGCTCGACCCGAAGCAGGGACTCCGCGGCGAATACTTCAACTCCCGCAACTTCCAGGGGAACAAGCGCGTCATCGACCGGACCGACCCGGAGGTGAGGTTCGACTTCGGCAAGGCCGCGCCCGACGGCGGCACGTTCGACGCGCCGCACACGTTCGCCATCCGCTGGGAGGGCTCGGTCACGCCGCCGGACACCGGCGTGTACGAGTTCGTCGTGCGCACCGAGCACGCGACGAAGCTGTTCGTGAACGACACCAAGACGCCGCTCATCGACGCCTGGGTGAAGTCGGGGAAGGACACCGAGTTCCGCGGCACGCTCCACCTGCTCGCCGGCCGCGCCGTGCCCGTCCGCCTGGAGTTCTCGAAGGCGAAGCAGGGCGTCGACGACTCCAAGAAGAACCCGAACCCGCCGCTCCAGCCGGCGTCGGTGGCGCTCCTGTGGAAGTCGCCGCACGGGGCCGTGGGCGTGATCCCGGCGCGGCACCTGTCGCCGGCGCGCGTGCCGGAGGGCTACGCCGTCCCCACGCCGTTCCCGCCGGACGACCGCAGCCTCGGGTGGGAGCGCGGTACCACCGTGTCGAAGGAGTGGGACGCGGCGGCGACCGAGGCGGCGCTGGAGACGGTGAACTACCTCACGCCGCGGCTCAACGAGCTCGCCGGCACCACCGACGGCGCCGGCGACCGCGCCGCGAAGTTGAAGGCGTTCGCGGCGAAGTTCGCCGAGCGTGCCTTCCGCCGGCCGCTGACGCCGGAGCAGTCGAAGCTGTTCATCGACGCGCAGTTCGAGGGGACCGACCCGGAGACGGCGGTGAAGCGAGTCGTCGTGCTGGTGCTCAAGTCGCCGCGGTTCCTGTACCGCGAGGTGAGCGGCCCGAACGACGCCTACGCGGTCGCGTCGCGGCTGGCGTTCACGCTCTGGGACAGCGGGCCGGACGCGGAACTGCTCCGCGCCGCCGGGGCCGGGCAGCTGGCGACCGCGGCGCAGGTGCAGGCGCAGGCCGAGCGGATGCTGAACGACCCGCGGGCGCGGGCCAAGATCCGGCAATTCCTGCTGACGTGGCTCAAGGTCGACCAGCCGCACGACGTGTCGAAGAACCCGCAGCGCTTCCCCGGCTTCGACGAGGCCGCGGCCGCCGACCTGCGGACCTCGCTCGAACTGTTCCTCGATGAGATCGTGTGGTCGCCGGAGAGCGACTTCCGCCGGCTGCTCCTTACCGACACCGTACCGCTGAACCACCGACTCGCCGGCCTCTACGGCGCGGACGTGCCCGCCGACGCCGGGTTCCGCCCGGTCCGGCTCGACGACGGGAAGCGGCGCGGCGTGCTGACCCACCCGTACCTGATGGCGACGTTCGGGTACACCAGCGAGAGCGCGCCGATCCACCGCGGCGTGTTCCTCGCCCGCGGCGTGCTCGGGCTCACGCTCCGCCCGCCGCAGGAGGCCTTCACCCCGTTCGCCGCCGACCTCCACCCGACGCTCACAACGCGCGAGCGGACCGACCTCCAGACGCGCCCGGCGGCGTGCGTGACGTGCCACGCGGTCATCAACCCGCTCGGGTTCGTCCTGGAGAACTACGACGCCGTCGGCCGCTTCCGCGACCGCGAGAACGGCAAGGCCGTCGATTCGTCGGGCATGTACCACACCCGCACCGGCCAGGACGTGCGCTTCGCCGGCCCGGCGGAGCTCGCCCGGTTCCTGGCGACGAGCCCCGAGGTCCACACGGCGTTCGCCGAGCAGTTGTTCCACCACCTGGCGAAGCAGCCGACGCGGGCCTACGGCCCGCGCACGCCGGAAGTGCTTGGAGCCTCGCTCGCCGCCGACGGGTTCCACGTCCGCAGGCTGATCGTCCGCGCCGCCGGAATTGCCGCTTTACCCCCGCCGCTCGTTCCGAAACAATAACACCAACCGCCCCTGCCCTGGAGCTGACGCATGACCGCGTTCCGCAGCCGCCGCGAGTTCGTCCGCGACATCGGCGTCGGCGCCGCCGCCCTGCCGTTCGTGGGCAACCTGCCGAGCCTCGGGTTCGCCAACCAGTCGCGGCGGAAGCAGCGCCTCGTCGTGATGTTCAGTCCGAACGGCGTCATCCCCGGCGCGTTCTGGCCGGAGCAGGAGGGGGCGGAGTTTACGCTGAAGGAGTCGTTGACGCCGCTCGCGCCGTTCCAGGACAAGACGCTGATCCTGAACGGCGTGTGCGACCGTGTCCGCGGCGACGGCGACGCCCACATGCGGGGCATCGGCTGCCTCCTCACCGGCGTCGAGCTGTTCCCCGGCAACATCCAGGGCGGCTCGCACACGCCCGCCGGGTGGGCGAGCGGCATCTCGATCGACCAGGAGATCAAGAACTTCCTCCAGCGCGACGAGGCGACGCGCACGCGGTTCGGGTCGCTGGAGTTCGGCGTCATGGTGCCGGACCGGGCCGACACGTGGACGCGCATGGTCTACACCGCCGCGAACCGGCCCGTCGCCCCGGTCGACGACCCGTACCAGATGTTCAACAAGCTCTACGGCCGCACCCGGGACCGCGAGCTGCTCGGCAGCGTGCTCGACGACGTGACCGCCGACCTGAACCGCGTCGCGGGCGCCGTGAGCCCGGCCGACCGCCGGCTGCTCGACGAGCACGCCACGTTCGTGCGCGAGATGGAGCAGGAGCTCCGCGCCGCCCGCCGGGCGGCGGGGCACGCCGTCCCGGCGCTGGAGCCGGGCGTGCGCCGCGACAACGACCGCATCCCGCAGATCAGCCGGATGCAGATCGACCTGATGGTGAACGCCTTCAAGGCCGACTTCATGCGGGTCGCGTCGCTCCAGTACACGAACTCGGTCGGCGGGGCGCGGATGCGCTGGATCGGGGTGAACGAGGGGCACCACGAGCTGAGCCACGAGCCCGACTCGAACGCCGCCGCGGTCGAGAAGCTGACGAACATCAATAAGTGGTTCGCCGGCGAACTCGCCTACCTCGCCCGCAAACTCGCCGACACGCCCGAGCCGGGCGGCACGGGCACGATGCTCGACAACACCGTCATCGTCTGGACGAACGAGCTCGGGAAGGGGAACTCGCACACGCTCGACAACATCCCGTTCGTGCTGGTCGGCGGCGGCCTCGACTTCCGCACCGGCCGCTCGCTGAAGTTCCCGCGCGTCCCGCACAACCGCCTGCTGATGGCGCTGGCCCACGGGTTCGGCCACCGTATCACGCGGTTTGGGAACGGCGAGTTCTGCGGCGCCGGCCCGCTGAGCTCCTCCAGCAGCTCGGATCCCGGACGCAGCTGACGGGCGAGCGGCGTGGGCATCAGGTAGGCGGTGAGGGTGCCGGTGTGCGGGCTGCCCAGCGTCACGAGCGTGTCGACGACGGCGGAGCCGCCCATCCGCTGCACGTAGTAGCGGGCGATCATGCCGCCCAGCGAGTGGCCGACGATGTGCACCTTGTCGGCACCGGTCTGCTCGCGCAGCTTCTCGACGTGGTTGCGCAGCTGGTGGGCGGCGTCGCGGACGTCGCCGGTGAACAGGCTGTAGTTCACGGCGTGGACCACGCCGAAGCCGCGACGGCGCAGCGTGCGGCGAAACACCGTGAACACCGACCGGTTGTCCATGATCCCGTGCACCAGCAGGATCGGCGTGCCCGCCGCCTCCACGTCGGTGACCACGTGGCTGCGGCGCAACGGCCGCAGGTTGTCGGTGCGGTAGCCGTCGTCCGACTCGGTGAGCTGCTCGGCGATGACCCCGGCCGGGTAGACGGCCAGGTGGGCGGCGAGCCACGTCCACTCG